>QMOC01000022.1 GCA_003648085.1 Chloroflexota bacterium | reverse complement strand
GGGGTGGGTATGGGGGGGAGGCAAGAGGCAAGAGGCAGGACGCAGGAGGCAAGAGACAGGACGCAGGAGGCAAGAGACAAGAGCCTGCCAATTCTGGGCATTGGAGTTCTCCCTACGAGCAGCCCCCTCCCACCAGCGACCGCAATACTGCTAGATTCTCCCTGTCTTCGTGCAGATCGGCGCTCTTAGGTGTCTCCAGCAGGCCCGGAAGGTGCGCCAAGCGGGGATCATTCAGCACCAGGCGGAAGGCCTCCAGCCCCAGGAATCCCTGGCCGATGTGCTCGTGCCGGTCCTTGCGCGTCCCCAGGTCGTACTTGCTGTCGTTGAGGTGCAGCGCGTGCAGGCGTTCCAGGCCGATGATGCGGTCGAAGGCCCCCATCGTCACCGCGTATCCCTCCGGCGTGCGCAACTCGTAGCCGGCGGCGAAGACGTGGCAGGTGTCGAAACATACGCCCAGCCGCTCCCCTTGTGGCGTGTGCTCAAGGAGCCAGGCCAACTGCTCGAAGGTGTAACCCAGGTTGGTGCCTTGCCCGGCGGTGGTCTCCAAAAGAATCTGCGCGCGGAAGCCCGGTGTGGCAGCGTGCACCTCCCCCAAGCCCTGCGCGATGCGCTGCAGCCCCACTTCCTCACCGGCCCCCATGTGGGACCCCGGATGCAGCACCAGGTAGGGCACGTCCAGCGCCTCGCACCGTTCCAATTCGACGATGAGCGTGTCGCGTGACCTCGCCCACAATGCCTCGTCAAGCGTTCCCAGGTTGAGCAGATAGGAGGTATGGGCCACCACTGGATGGATGCCTGTCTCCTCGGCCATCGCCTTGAACAAGGCGATGTCCTTCTCGGTCAGCGGCTTCACCGCCCAGGAGCGGTTGGACTTGACGAAGATCTGCAGTGCGTCGCAGCCGACTGAGCGGGCACGCTCGAACGCTTTATGCAGCCCGCCAGCGATGGATTCGTGGGCACCCAGTCGCATCATGCCTTCTCCGTCCGATTCGGTTATTCGCCTCAAATAGGCGCAAGGATGTCACCATCGCCGCCAATCCTCCTGCGCTGCCTCCCCCCGCCCTTCATGTCCCCTCGATCCTGTAGGAAGTAGTGATCTCCGCCACCTTCCCCAACATAGCCGTAGCAGGGCAGTACTTGGTCTGCGAGAGTTCGATGGACCGCTCCACTGCTTTGGGATCAACTCCCCTGCCCATCACGATGAACTCCAGGTGGATGCGGGTATAGATTTTAGGGTGCTCCGTGGCCCGCTCGGCGGTGGCTTTGACCTGCAGGCCGGTGAAGGGCTGGCGCTTCTTCCGCAGGATGGAGACGACGTCCATCGCCGTGCAGCCGGCCAGCCCAATGAGCAGCAGTTCCATCGGTTGTGGACCGGTCTCTTGCCCTTCCTCCCCCGGCAGAACGTGATCAATCACGATGGCCGGGCCACTGGCGGCCTCGCCCACCAGTCGCAAGCCCGGCCCAACCCAGGTCACTTTCGCTTCGGATGCCATTGGATGCCTCCTTGCCGGAACGCGCAACAGGAAATACGTGTTGCGTCACTCCTGCGGGTGAGGGATGACGCAGATGAAGCGCAGCACCCCATCCCCGGTGTTCCGATAGCCGTGGGGCTCATCAGGGGGGATGTAGAGGGCGACGCCAGGGCGCATTGCGATCTCCCCCTCCGGCCCCTCCGCCATTCCCTCCCCTTCCAGGACGAAGATCTCGTGCTCGTAGGGATGCCTGTGGCGGGCGAAGACTGCCCCTGGTGCGAACTCGATGACCCGCATGGCGAAGTTGGGTGCCCCCTGGGGCTTCCCGATGACCCAGCGGATGGTGATCCCTTCACCGACGGGCTCCTCGGCAACCTCACGATAGTCTCGGCTCAGCATATTCCCCTCCTACAGTTTCAGGTTTCAAGTCCCGGTTCCAGGCTTGTCGAATCCGAAACCTGGGATTCCAACGGCAGCCGTCGCCCCAGCCCCAACAGGAGATCGAGGGGGGCACGGACGGCCATACGGCGATACGTCGTCTGCCCGGCAAGCAGGCGTAGAAACTCGCGTATGATGAGAGGATTGCGCACGCCCAGTTCAAAACTTCCCTCCGGATGATTGTAGAACAGGCGTGCCCATCGCGACCCCCATAGCAGATCGGCACCGATCTCCTGCTGCACCCGCCGGGTGTAGCCGGGCAGGTCGTCGGCCAACACCGCCTCCGCCGCCAGCCGGCCGCTATCCACCGCGTGGCGGATACCCTCCCCCAACAGCGGATCCACCAGCCTGGCCGCGTCTCCGGCCAGCAGTACCCGTCCCTGCTGGAGCGGCTCATGCCGCAGGTAGATTGGGATGGGGTGACCGCGCTGCGGTGCTCCTTCTACCTGGATTCCCAGCCGGGCCATCTCCCGCTGCAGGATCTCCCGCATTGCAGGAATCTTTCCAAAGAAGGTCCCAATGCCCACCGAGAGATGCTCTGCTTTGGGGAAGACCCACAGGTATCCAAAGGGAGGTGTCCCGAGGAGAAAGAGCGCCGTGTCGGCGTACTCCACCAGCAAATCGTCGTCGGCAGGAACCTCCACCTCGATGGTGGCTCCCACCTGCTTACCGCGTCGCAGCCCGACGAGCCGCGCCACGCGGGAGTTGGCCCCATCGGCGCCGATGAGGTAACGGGCGCGGAAAGTCTCCCCAGAATGGGTCGCCACCTCCACGCCGGCCCCGTCCTGCCGTAGGGCGATCACCGGGGAGCCATCGCGCACCTCGGCGCGGGCGTGACGCAAGATGTGGTAGTCGAACCGATCGCGCATCACCATCGCCACCGGGCGGTCCGGCAGGTCGGTCACCACCTCACGCCCATCGCGGAAGCGGAAGCGGGCTCTGCCTATCTCCCGCTCGATAACAGGGGAGAAGTCAAAGGGGAACCGCCCAAAGACCGGTTTCGGCACCCCACCGCCGCAGGGTTTATAGCGGGGCAAGTGCTCTTTCTCCAACACCAGTATCCGCTTTCCGGCCTCCCCCAGCCAGAAGGCAGCGGAGGCTCCGGCAGGCCCTGCCCCTACGATGATCGCATCGTACACCACGGTTCCACTAAAACCCTTGCTGAGCGACCTGGATCGCCTCCAGCAGGCGGGCGATCCAGGCACCAAGTACCGGTACCACCTGCAGCCGCCCTAACAGCCACACCAGCAACGCCAATATCACCGTCGCCCCCACCGCCCGGCCCAACCCGCTTGCCACCCCCTGGAGAAAACTGCGCCACAAAAGATTGCGCAGGCTGCCAGCCAGAGGGTGCCATTTTTGCAACTGCTCGACCTCGCGAGCCAGCGCAGTTGTGGCTGCGGTTAGGCGGTCCAATTGCTCAGCCAGCCGCTCCTCTTGTCGCCGCTTCCCGTTGTTTGCCATTTACCCTTCCCCTGTCCAGAATCGGTAGTGGCAGTTAACAGACCCGCCCTATTGTACCGGGAACTGCACTACGTCACGATGGCCTCAAAGGGGCAGGCCGGTATGCAGACCAGGCAACCATAGCAGAGGTTGCCGTCAACGAACGGTGGCTCACCGGGGTCTATGGCGACGATGGCCTTGACTCGGCACATCTTCCGGGCCACACACTTGCGACAGGCCTGACAGCGGCTCTCGTCTACATAGGGAATCCTGGGCGGAGGTGGATGCTCAGGCATATCCTTGATCCTCCCATCCTGCTATCGCCTCGCATCCTTAGACGGGCGGCTGGGTCTGGGTGGGGCGGGTCTCCTCCGCCAGAAACCGCTCCGCTTCTATCGCCGCGACCGCGCCGCTGCCGGCCGCGATCACCACCTGGCGATAGTCGGGGTCCTGCACATCGCCGGCCGCGAAGACCCCGGGCGTGCTGGTGCGCTGGTGCTTGTCCGTGACGATGTAGCCGGCTTCGTCTAACTCGACCTGACCGGCGAATATCTCCGTCTTCGGCTCCATGCCGACGTAGACAAAGACGCCATCGGCTTCGATGACCGAGGTCTCCCCAGTCTTCACGTTGCGTACCCGCACGCCTGTCACCGTCTGCTCGCCTAGGATCTCCTCCACCACGCTGTCCCACACGAAGTGCATCTTTGGGTTGGCAAAAGCGCGCTCCTGATGTAGCGGGGCTGCCCGCAACCGGTCCCGGCGGTGGACGACGATGACTTCGCGGGCAAATCTGGTGAGGAACAACCCTTCAGCGATGGCGCTGTCGCCCCCGCCAACCACGACGACTTTCTTGTCCTGATAGAAGAAGCCGTCACAGGTGGCGCAGGCGGAGACGCCACGCCCAAAGAACTCCGCTTCGCCAGGCACCCCCAACCGTCGGGGGACGGCCCCGGTGGCAATGATCACTGCCTGAGCCCGGTACGTCGCCCCGTAGGTGCGGATGGTGAAAGGTCTGGCGGAGAAGTCCACCTCCGTCACAGCATCCAGCACGACTTGGGCGCCAAAGCGCTCGGCCTGGCTCCGAAAGCGCTGGGTAAGTTCTGACCCGCTAATTCCTTCGGGGAAGCCGGGAAAGTTCTCGACGATGTCGGTGTTGGCCGGCTGCCCGCCAGGGAGGGGGCCGGCCAGCACCAAGGTCTTGAGCCGGGCACGACCGGCGTAGATGGCGGCAGTCAACCCGGCCGCCCCCCCGCCGATGATGACCAGATCGTAGACCGGGACTTCCTCCTCAGCGGCCCCTTCGGCGGTCTCTCCCCCCACCGTTGGTGTTATCGTAAACTGAAACTTCATAGGCACTATATCTGCTCTCCCGCCAGCGCCTCCTGTAATTTCTCCAGCACCATCGGCTCTGGCGCGGCTCCTTCAAGGTGCACCGTCTCATTGATGACCGTGCGTGGCACTCCCATCACCTGGTACTTGATCGCCAGGTGGGGGAATTCCATGGCCTCGACCATGTCGGCCCGCACCATCGGGCTGGCGATAGCCATCTGATGAGCCAGCACCACGGCCATCGGGCAATAGGGGCAGGTCGGGGTGACGAAAACCTGCATATGCACCGGCTCGGTCACCCCCGCCAGCGTCTTCAGCGTCTCCTCGCTCAGTTCCGTTTTCCCTGCCGCCACCGTGCGGATGGCGTACAGGAGGGAAGTGAACTCGTAGCCAGAGGGGATGCCGTAGAAACGCACTCCATAATCCTCCGCGCCGATAACGGCGATGGCCGGGATTTTGTCCACACCCAACTCTTCAGCCTTCTCTTTGTCGGTGACGAAGTTATAGATCTCAGCGGTCAATTGGTCGGATAGTTCGGCGACTTCCTCGACCAGTTGCCGGGTCTCGGCACAGTAATCGCACTCAAAAGTCTGGCTAAACATCACCAGCCGTACCGGGCCGGCCAGGTCGGCCAGTTCCCGTTTCACCTGCTCTGTGGTCTCCTTATCCAGTAAAGGCATCTTGTTCTCCTTGATTTGGGGTTCAAACTACGCTAGTTTACGGTGCAGAACTCGATGGAAGCCCCGATTTTCGGGGGTTTCCCGGCTGAAGCCGGGCTTCCGATCTCCCTTTACACCGCAAACTATGCTAATCTCGATAACGCCATTGCCAGTACGTCAGCGATCTCTTCAGACGGGCTATCTGAGACCACACACTCGGTGGCGTAGGCCCGCACCAGTGCGATGGCGGCCTTATGTGCAGCAGATCGGACAGCCGCCAGTTGCTGCAGAATTTCGCTGCAGTCTCGGTCCTCCTCGATCATTCTCGATATTCCTCGCGCCTGCCCCTCAATACGCCGCACACGCCTCAGCAGATCGGCCTTGGCGGATGGATCGGTTAACTTCATTCTTCTTCCTTCCCCTTACCGGAGGCTCACGGCCTCCTAGCGACGCACCGCTCAGACGGGGCTTGGACCGCAGGAGGCGGTGCTTGTCTTGCTCCTACCGCCCGTCCCGCCAACCCCAAATAGTGAGATAGCCTTCTGCACTTTAGGGCTTCCGCACCTGGGGCAGGTGGGAGCGATCTGTTGAGCGGCCGAGCGCACGAATAACTCAAATCTCTCACCACATTCGGTACAGCAGTACTCGTAAACAGGCATATACTCACCCCCTCGATACAATACTGGGGTACAGTATACCACAGAGCCCAGGCTTGTCAAGTTGCGATTTTGAACGGTGGACGTGCGAGCATCAGGCGACAGCCACTTACGCCACTGTCTCTTTCGCCTTCTCCATCACCAATGCCAGGTGATCGGCAGACTCCAACGCGCCCTCCTCGCGCAGGTTAGCCTCTGTCTCTTCCATAAACCGCACCAGCCGATCCGTCACCAGATCGCGGTTTGCCTCCAGCAGTTTCTCGATTTCCGCCTCATCTTCGGCAGCCATCAGCCGGTTGAACAGCCGCAACTCCGGTGGAATGGCTTCCTCGGTCAGACGCAGTATCATGTTCCAGACGGATTGTAAAGCCTGAACGGTTTGCTCGTCACCGGCCGTACGTGCCTCCTCCAGGTTGGCTGCCAGCACGTTGAAGAAGGCGTCGTCCAGTTCTAAGAAGCGGCGCCGGGCCAGTCTTTCAGGATCGTCGCTCAGCATCAAATCGCGCAGAAGCGCAGCACGTGCTTCGTACAGCGCGCGGGTTGCCTCATCGAGCCGATCCCGGATGGCCAAGATCTCCTTCCGCAGAGCCTTCAGCCGCTCCCGCTCGGCTGCGTCGGGTGCCGCCTCGATGCGGGCTGTGAGGGCCTGGAAAAAGGGATAGTCTATCAATGGGCGGCCAAAGGTGACCAGTAACTCGCGCGTGCGCTCGTCGGAGGCCTGGATGAGGAGGTCCAGTAGTTTATCGCGGGTTGGCTCGGCACGCAGGGCTTCCAGCATTTCGCGCCGTGCCCTGGCCGCTTGTCCTTCACTACTCAGTTCCAGCAACTTGTCGCGCAGCGCCAGGAACCGCTGTACGTCGGTTGCCCGTCCTGTGGCTTGCGCGATCTCCACGTTCATAGTCAGCAAGCGGAAGAAATCGGCGTCAATAGATGCGTCGTTTTCCCTGATTATCGCTTCCAGCGCCTCGTCGGAGGTGGCGTCGAGCATCCGCTGCAGCAGTTCTACCCTAGCCTTCTGCTCTTCAATCATCTCCGGCGTGACGCCATCCGCCTCGAGGATTTTGTTTGTCAGGTTCTCTAACGTGAGGAAGACCTGGGGCTGGAGCAAATACGCCTTGCGTTCTTCAGGAGGGAGGCTGTTCATTACTGTGCTGGTGAACTTGCCGATGGCCTGCTGACGTTCAAGGTCATTCCGACCGGCCTCCACCGGCATGTAAACCAACGCCAGTTCTTTGTCGGGGTCGTGGTAGAGAAAGGGAATTCTAAGCGCCCCGCGCATTCCGCAATGGGGACAGACGGCCATATTGACCAGGCCGTTGAGCACCCGCATTTTGGCACTGGGGTCGGCTCTAACGTCCAGGATTTGCTCCACGGGGGTCTGAAACGGATTGCGGCAGTTGGGACAAGTTACATGGGCAAGCATTATTTGAGGCATAACGGTTTCCTTTCAATCAAGAAGTTTGTCGGCGTGGGATGGTGAACGAGAAGGCGGCCCCCTCTCCGGGGTTGCTCTCGACCCAGATACGCCCGTCGTGGGCTTCAACGATAGCCTTGACCAAGTACAGCCCCAGGCCAGCCCCAGGTGTACGTTGGTGACGCTCCCGCGCTCCGCGAAAGAAACGCTCGAAGACACGGGGCTGCTCCTCGAACGGGATACCCACTCCCTGGTCGGATACGGTGATAACTACTTCGTTGGGCAACGCGCGGCCACTGATCTCGATACGGCCACCTTTGGGAGAATATTTTATGGCATTGGATACCAGATTGTTTAGAACCTGCTCCAGCCGCTCCTCATCTCCCTCAACGACCGGGAAATCCGGGGGGAAGTTGACAACGATCTCGTGAATTTCGGTCTGCGTGCGGAAATGACGGGCCACGCGCTCGGCCAGCGCGTCGAGTGCTACCTGATCCATTTCCAGCGGCAATGCCCCTGCCTGGAGTCGCGAGGCATCGAGCAGGTTGTCAATCAGTTGGTTCAGACGATCGGCTTCCTCTGCAATGACCATCAGGCTCTCGCGCATCGTTTCAGCATCCCAGCGGGCGTCCTCGCGCAGCAGGGTGTCGGCATAACCCTTGATTAAAGCGACGGGGGTCTTGAGTTCGTGGGAGATCACGGAGATGAAAGTGGACTTGATCTCGTCCGCCTCCCGGAAGCGCGTGATGTCACGCACGTTGGCGATGAGATTGACCAGACGCCCATCGCGGTCGAAAAGCGGCGCGTAGGTGATACCGACGCCGATAGTTCCTCCGCCTCGCCGACGCAGGTCGCCCTCAACATAAAGCGGCCGGGCCGATGGCAGTGGCCAGCCGCCGGCGACCGCGCTTTTCAGGTCCTGGTGTGTTTCCAGGCGTGCCCAGCGGATGACTTCGTCGTGGTGGCGGCCCAGCGCTTCAGCCGCCGACCAGCCGCTCAATTGTGCCAGCGCACGGTTGAAGACGACGATGCGGTGGGCCGAATCGAGGATCATTACCCCATCGGCGCTATACTCCAGGATGGCATCAAGCCGGCGCTTCTCCTGGGAGAGACGCTCGTAGAGTTGGGCGTTGTGCACTGCGATGGCGGCCTGGTCGGCGAAACTGGCGAGAATCTGGCGGTCATCGGCGGTGAAGCGGGTTCCGTAGGCACGAAAGACGTACAGCACGCCGATCAGTTCCCGCTTGATGGACATCGGCAGCGCCACCACCTGTTGCAGACGCAGTCCCAGCCCTGCCACAACCCGTCCCAGTTTGTCTGCTAGGCCGGGGATGTGGAAGCGGGTGCGATCAGCGTCATCGGGGATGTCCGTCAGCAACGGCTCGAAGTAAGGTACTAACGCCCGGGGCAGGCCGTGGCTGGCACGGATGGTGAAACTTCCGTTGGGGCTACGCAGGGCGATGAGGCCAGCCTGTCCTGCCATCATCTTCGTTGCTGCTTCCAGCACCATGTGGAGCAACTCGTCCAGGTTGAGTTGCGCTGTGAGAGCCCGGCTGATCTCCAAAAGGTATTCCCGCTGTCGAACGCGATAGTCAGTCAGCATCTCAATAGCAGCCTGCAATAAGTCTGGACACCGGCGATTTTGCTCGTAGTAACGACTTCAGTCGTTCAAAGCGAGGTCAGAGCAGCCGTCACACCGTAAACGTGGGGGCTCCAAAATTCGCCAGACTTCAGTAAGGATACAGCAGAGAGGAGTAAAAGTCAAGGTGGCAACAATTCGTCGAGGCTGTGGAGCACATAGTCGGGTTGGATATCGGAAGCGGCCAGGCTTGCGGGCGTGGTGACGCCGGTGAGGACGACGGCGGTCGCCATCCCGACTTCCCGGCCCATATGGATGTCCGTCTCCAGTCGGTCGCCGACGATGATGCACTCAGAGGCCGGAAGTTGCAAGCGGGCGAGGATAGCGCGGGCGGTGATGGGCGAGGGCTTGCCGACGACGACCTCGACCTGTTTGCCGGTGCAGCCCTCGATCGCGCCGATGACCGCCGCTGCGTCGGGGAGGCCGCCTTCGGGGGTGGGGCAGTAGCGGTCGGCGTTGGTGGCGATGAGGCGCGCCCCGGCGCGGATGGCGTCGAAGGCGATCTGGAGTTTGCGGTAGTTGAAGGTGCGGTCGAAAGAGGCGACGACGAACTGGATCTCGCCGGGCTGCTCGGTCAGGCGGAAGCCGGCCGCGCGCAGTTCCGCAAGCAGCGGCTGTTCGCCGATCACGAAGAGCGCAGCGCCGGGGGCCTCGTCCTGTAACCAGCGGGCCAATACCCAGGAGGAGTTGATGACCTCATCGGGCGAGGTGGGGACGCCCAGGCGGGTCAGTTTGGCGGCGTAGTCGGCGCGGGTCTGCAACGGCTTGTTGCTGAGAAAGACGACCCGGGAGCCGGCCGCTCGCAGTGCCTCGACTGTGCCTTTGGCCCCTGGAAGAAGCGCATCGCCCAGGTAGACGGTGCCATCCAGGTCGAGGACGTAGCCAGGGAAGATATGGGATGGACGAGGGTAGGTAGTCATAAGAGAGCCAGAATCTCAGAGGCGATTTCCTCGATGGGCTTATCGGTCACGTCAACGACGGGCCACTCACGCTGGCTGCGGAAGATGCTCAGTGCGTATTCCACTTCGCGACGCACGAAATCGGGGTCGGCATACTCACCCGTGGCTCCGCTCAGGTGCTCCTGTCGCACGCGCCGCAATTCTGCCAGCCGCACAGGGTTAATCGTGAGCCCAAAGACGCGACCAGGGAGCAGATCGAACAGGACCGACGGTGGCTTTACTTCCAGCACAATGGGTACGTTGGCGACGAACCAACCCTTAAACGCCAGGTAGATGCTGAGTGGGGTCTTGAAGGTGCGCGAGACGCCCACCAGCACGATTTCCGCCTGGGGAAGTTCGTGAACGCGGCGACCGTCGTCGTGGTGCAACGCGAACTCCATCGCCTCGATGCGGCGGAAATACTCCTCGTTCAACTGACGGAAGAGGCCTGGCTTCTCGGCCGGCGAGGTGGACAACTGCCAGGAGAGCCGCGCCAATAGTGGCCCCATCAGGTCAATCGTCTCGACGTTGTGTTGCCGACCGGTACGCAACATCACCTCCCGCAGTTGGTCTGAGACCAGCGTGTGCACGATGAAGCCGCTGGCCTGAGCCGCCTCCAGCACCACCTGCTGCACTTGCTCGTCGGTGCGCACCCCCGGTCGGCGCTCGACCTTCACCTCTGCGCCCTCAAACTGCGTCAGGGCCGCGTTCAGAACCTGCTCGGCCGTCACTCCGGTACCATCGGACACTACGAAGACACGGTTCATTTCTCTTATCCCTTGCAACTCGGTGGCTCACCTGGCGAAGGCAGGCTTTGCGGACAGTAGCCGCGACTTCGGTCGCCAGGCCGAAAAATTCGGATACCTCAGTTGACCATGGCAGTGAGCCGTGTTATACTATCACACTAATGTGTGACACGCAAGAGAGCATGTGGCGCTCTGAGCGTCACTGGCGACCATGCGCTCGCGGCGGTCGCGTACATTGTCCGGGCTGATGCAGACTGATACGGACTGATGCAGATGAAGGCTGAACTTATCCACGCAGGTAGCGAGAATGCGCAGCGTCGTGCCGTCGAGGTGTTGAGGGCGGGGGGGCTGGTTGCCTTCCCTACCGATACCGTCTATGGCCTAGGGGCGCTGCCGTGGGATAAGGATGCCGTGGCTCGGTTGTATCAAACCAAGCAGCGCCCGTCCGACAGGCCCATTCCGCTCCTCCTCTCCGATGCCGACCAGTTAGGCCGTGTCGCCGTACTCCCGCCCCGGTTCAAACGGTTGACCACCCGCTTCTGGCCTGGCGGGTTGACGTTGGTGCTCTTCAAGACCGAGATAGTGCCCGATGTGGTCAGCCCCGGCCACACTGTGGCCGTGCGTGTGCCCGATCTGTTGTTGACCCGTGACCTCATTCGGGAGGCGGGCGGCGTGCTGGCGGTCACCAGCGCCAATATCTCGGGGCAACTCAATTCCATTATCGCCCAGGAAGTGAGGGAGCAACTGGGGGATCGGATAGACCTGATCCTCGACGGCGGCCCCTGCCGGGGAGGCATTCCGTCCACTATTCTCGATTGTACCGTCTCACCCCCCCTGTTGCGGCGGTACGGCGCTGTTCCCGCAGCAGCCTTACGTGCCGTCATTGGCCCAATCAGGGAGATTCGAGAACTGGAGATTTGAAATCTGGAGATTTGAAATCT
>QMOC01000021.1 GCA_003648085.1 Chloroflexota bacterium | reverse complement strand
GCGTCGGCTCCGTGCACCTCGGCGGCGGCCTCCTCACCTTTCTGTGCCAGCACCGCGCCCCCCACCCGCACCAGCGGCAGCAGATATTCCGCCAACGTCGGCATCTCCGCCACGGCGCGGGCCAGCGCCCAATCGTACCGCTCGCGGTGGGCCGGGCTGCGTCCCAGTTCCTCCGCCCGTCCCTTGATCGCCCGCACCCCCCTCAGTCCCAGTACACGCACGATGTGTTCCAGAAAGGTCACTTTCTTGCCCGTCGCCTCCAGCAGCGTCAATCGTATCCCCGGGCAGACAATTTTGAGCGGCAATCCCGGAAACCCTGCCCCTGTGCCCACGTCAATCACCCGCGCCCCGGCCGCCAGTTCGGCCCGGGGCAGCGCCTTAAGACAGGAGAGGGAATCGAGAAAATGACGTACCAGCACCCCCTCCCAATCGGTGATGGCGGTCAAGTTGAAGCGCCGGTTCCAGGCCACCAACTCCTGGTAATAGGTCTCGAAGGCGGTGAGGTGGCGCTCGGTGAGCGTGATATTCAATTCGCGAGCGCCCGAGACTAACAACTCCAGCGAGTGCTGATTTTTGGCCCTTGGGCTTTTGGCTCTGGGCATTGTCATCGGCACATCAGCCCAAGGAAATAGACGTCGTCCCCTTTTCTGCTCGCTCCCGCTCCGCCCGCTCCCGCATCGCCCGGCGCAGGGCCTCGATGTCGCGCGGCACCAGGTAGGCAGCGAAGGCGAAGAAAAGCGAGCAAAGTACCCACGCAGAGACGCAGATAAGCAGGATGGCGTTCCCCAGGGACGAACGGTCGGCGATCAGGCCGGCCAGCAGGGGGGCCAGCGCCGCACCAGCCGACTCGATGAAGTATTGCACCGCCATTGCCGTGCTGCGTACCTCCGGCAGGGTGACGTCGGAGATCGTTGAGGTCACGTTGGGCGAGGCGAAGGGGATGAACAGGGCCGTGAGGCTGAGCAGCATCAGGAAGAGGCCCCGATTTCCCGGCGGGATGTTGAGGGTTATCGCCAGCAGGATGGCCCCCAGCAGCACGGCCGCCGTACAGACAAGCAACCGGCCGCGCGGCGTGCGCTTGAAGAAGAAATCTCCTACCATTCCGCCGATAAAGTAGCCAGAGGCCAACACCAGCACTGCCACCACCATCGTCATCAGCACGGCGTCTGAGGAATAGCCCCGCTCGGTTTCCAGGTAGTGGAAAAACCAGTAGGTGATGACGTTCCACGGGAAGACGCCAAAGAACCCCTGGACGAACAGGAGGCGCAGGCTGCGCCTACGAAACAGCCCCCGGGCGGTCTTCCAATCGAAACGGTAGACACTGATCCGCTCCAGGTCTGCCAGTTCGGGCTCGCCTTTGCCGCGCGGAACCTCGCGCACACCGAAGAAGATCAGGATGGAGAGTAGTACGCCGACAGATCCGGTGATATAAAACACGCCGCGCCAGCCCACCACACCGCTCAACGTGGAGGCCAGAACCATCCCCGTGATATAGCCCAGAGGCATAGCGACCTGGAGCAGCCCGTAAATCCGGCCGCGCACCCGTGGCCCGAAGTAGTCGGAGATCAGGCTGTAAAGGCCGGGATAACTGGAGTCATCAATGCCCGTCGAAGCGCGCGTGGCAAGGAAAGCCGGATAGGTGGGTACGATGGCGCTGAGCCACGTGGTCGAGCCCCAGATAAACGAGGCCGCCGCCAGCAGTTTCGAGCGCGCGTAGCGGTCGTACAGGTAGCCCCAAAGCGGGTAAAACACTGCTCCGACCACCAATGCGCCGGTGAACACCGCCCCCATTTGTGCCTTGCTGATGCCAAACGTCTCTATGATGGACGTGGTAAGCGGGCCGATGAGCAACTTGTCGGCTTGGTGGAGGAGCATAAACAGGAAGAACACGCACACGACGAACCAACGATAGCGGGACTTCATAGGCCCTCCTTCGCGCACCACTCGGCTTCTTCGCTAATCTTCTATCCCCTCTGGCGCCAGTCCGACCACTCGCGCCCACTCCCCGTGAATGCCGTCCTCCGTCACCCCGTAGTAGACGCGCAGTTTGCCGTCCTCTCGCTGCACCAGATCGTAACGCGCCTGACCGGCGTGCTCCCGTCGCTTGAGCAGGCCGATGTCCCCGTGCCACTCGACCTTGCTGGGGTCTGCCGGATGCTCCTCGGCCTGAGTGATAGCGTAATGCCATAGCCGCCGTGCCGACTGTCGGGTGACGTTCTTGACCACGTTGCCGTTGCGCAGATCGCGCATCGTGTGATAAAGCGTGCCCTTGCGCTCCTGTGTCTCCACAATCTCCACCCCCGTTCGGGGTGGCTCAATGCGGCCTACGGGTTCCGCCACCGGCACGATCGCAGGCCCCGCCTGGGCCCGCTTGACCAGATTCACGATCTCATCCCGCACCGCCAGGTTGGTCTCCGTCTCGCTGCGCACATAAATCTTGTTATCGTCAATGGCGTAAGGTGGATCGTCGCCCCGAGGCACTACCACCCGCACCACCTTCACCCCCTGCGTCTTCTGCACGTCCACCGTGACGTCGAGGGGAGGCGTGATACGGCGTTCGATCTCGGCTTGCAGTGTCTTGACCACCCGTGAGGGATTGCTCACTCCAGCCGGCCGCTCCTCGGGGTCGGCGCTGACACCGACGTAGATGGTGCCCCCGTTGGTGTTGGCGAAGGCGCAGACATCGGCCAAGATGGCATAAAGCCGCCCGCCCCGGCGGGTGTAACCGACGTGGAAGTCCTGCACAATCGTGGGCCCCTCTTCCCGCGCTGCCTGGATATGATCCAGCGGTGCTTTGGCCGCCCGGTAGGGCCGTGTGCGGGCCAGGTCGTTGCCCACGAACACCTCCCGCAGCGCGGCGAAACTGATCTCAGGCAGAAGCACCTCCGTCACCCGATCCCCCACGCCCAAGTGCTTGGCATCCCTGGGGTCCCGGGTGAGCCGATGGGCATCGGAACCCTGAATGCAACGCATAGGGCGCGGATACTCCGGACGCGAGCCGTCGAAGAAGCGCGCCGTCGTGTGCCGTCCTTTCTTCTCAAGATCAGTCACCTCCAGCGCGTGGAGGTGAGGATCCTGGGTGTAGGCAATGCGCGTCTGCCCGCCGAATCCCAACCTCCGCATTGCCACACCGTGAGCAGAATTGGCGTGGGCCGCGATGACGATACCACTAGCCTCGTCAATGACCCGATAAGCAGTCAGCACGTCGGTCGTCGCCCCCACCTCGCTGCTGCCGGCGTCGAGTTTATCCAGCGGGATATTAAGCCGACGCAGGATGAACTCCAGTTCCCGCACGTCTGTCTCAGGCGAGAAGATGCCGAGGATGTGAAAGCCCAGAGTGGCGGTGAACTCGAACCCCGGTAGCACCAACAACTTCTCTCGCAGGCGGCGGTACTCCTTGAGCCGCTGCTTCTCCTCCGGCCGCAGCCGCCCCAGGTGCTCGAGCAACTCGAGGGCTTCGATCTCCTCCAGCATCGCTCGATAACCGGCCACCGTGTTGTGGTCGGTGAAGGCGATAATGTCGAGCCCCTTGCGCTCGGCCTCTCGTAAAATGTCCAGGTATGAAACCCCTGGTTCAAGATAGTCAGTGGAGGCGGGGGTATGCAGGTGCAGATCAACCCGCCTCCACTGAAGTTTACCTCGTCCTTTCCTTCGCTTTCTCATGTATCTGTGTCCTGTCCCTCAACTAAATCTGCAACCATTGCCAATAACTGGGCCGGGCGGAAAGGCTTGAGAATGAAGGCATCGGCCCCGGCGGCCAGGCATTCCCCGGAACGGTCCATACCCGAGGTCATCAGCACCGGCACCGCCTTCAACGTCTCGTCCGCCCGCAGTTCCCGCAGCACGCTTAGCGTATCTCCACGTGAGAGGTGCAAATCCATCAGCACCAGCACGGGCTTCACCCGACGGGCCGTAGGCACCACTTCATCTGGGCGAAGCACGATCACCGCCCGGTACCCTTCCAACTCAAATATCGTTTTGAGAAGCCCACTGAAGACTTTGTCGTCATCTACTACGAGAACGGTGTTCACTGCTCAGCCTTTCTCTCCTTTGTGGAATCGTGCTGCTCTCGCCCATCCGACACCAATGCAGCCTCAAATACGTCGTCCACCCGCTCGGCCAGAATGAACTTGAGGCTCTTGCGCACTTCCTCAGGTATGTCATCGAGGTCTTTTTCGTTCTGCTTGGGCAGGATGACAACGTTGAGACCGGCCCGATGGGCTGCCAGAACCTTCTCTTTGATGCCACCCACGGGCAGCACCTGCCCGCGTAACGTGATCTCCCCCGTCATCCCCACGTCATCGCGCACCCGGCGACCGGTCAGCAGGGAGGCCAGGGCGGTGGCCATAGTGACTCCGGCCGAGGGGCCATCTTTGGGCACCGCGCCCGCCGGCACGTGCAAGTGAATGTCGGTTTTTTCAAAGATGTCCTCCGAGATGCCCAGTTCCTTGGCCTTGGAACGCACGTAACTGAGCGCTGCCTGTGCCGATTCCTTCATCACTTCGCCCAACTGCCCGGTGACCATAAATCCCTTACTGCCGGGCATCTTGGTGGCTTCGCAGAACAGCAAATCCCCACCGGCGGCTGTGACGCCCAGACCCGTGGCCACACCGGGCAACTGAGTGCGCAACGCCGTCTCCGGGAAGTAGCGTGGCTTCCCCAGGAACTTGGGCACGTCGTGCGCTGTCACACGCACCGGCTCCGTGTTCCCCTCGGCGATGCGGGTCACTACCTTGCGGCAGACCCGCCCGATCTCTCGCTCCAGGTTACGCACCCCGGCCTCGCGGGTGTAGTCGCGGATGATCTTACGCAGCGCACCATCGGTGAAACTCAACTCCTCGGGCCGCAGGCCGTTCTCCCGCAGTTGGCGGGGGATGAGGTATCCCTGGGCGATGCGCACCTTCTCCGTCTCAGTGTAGCCCGAAAGTTCCAAAATCTCCATCCGGTCTCGCAGGGGTGCCGGGATAGGATCGAGCCAGTTGGCTGTGGTGATAAACATCACCTGAGAGAGATCGAAGGGCACGTCCAGGTAATGATCGCGGAACTCGCGGTTCTGCTCCGGGTCCAATACCTCCAGCAGTGCAGCCGCCGGGTCACCCCGGAAATCCGTCCCCAGTTTGTCAACCTCGTCGAGCATGAAGACCGGGTTCTTCGATCCCACCCGCCGCAGTGCCTGGATGATCCGGCCTGGCAGCGCACCGATGTAGGTGCGGCGGTGACCGCGGATCTCCGCCTCGTCGCGCACGCCGCCCAACGATTGGCGGATGAACTTACGGCCCAGTGCCCGCGCGATGGAGCGTCCCAGACTGGTCTTGCCCGTGCCAGGTGGCCCCACGAAACAGAGAATGACCCCTTCCCGCTCGCGCCGGATGAGGTCGGCCGGCTCCTCCTGCTCGAACTCCTCTTTGCGTTCCTCCCGCAATTTACGCACGGCCAGGTATTCCAGGATGCGCTCCTTGATCTCTTCCAGATCGTAGTGGTCCTCATCAAGCACCTGGCGGGCGTGTGCGATGTCCAGATTGTCCTCGGTTTGCACGTTCCACGGCAGACTGGTCAACCAATCCAGGTACGTGCGAATGACGCTGTACTCAGCCGCAGCAGTGGGGAGTTTGCTCAGCCGGTCCAATTCGCGGCGCGCCTCCTTCTCCGCCTCCTCCGGCATCCCCGCCGTCTCGATTTTCTTGCGGAATTCCTCCACTTCCATCTGCTGCTCGTCGGCCTCGCCCAGTTCCCTCTTGATAGCCTTGAGTTGCTCGCGCAGGAAGTACTCACGCTGCGTCTTCTCCATCTCCGACTGAGCCTCGCTGCGGATCTTGTGCCCCAGTTCGAGTACCTCCAGTTCCTTCGTCAGCAGACTCAGCAGCAAGCGTAACTTGTCGGTGAGGCTATCCAGTTCCAGGAGCCGCTGCGCGTCCTCCAGGTCAATCTTCATCAGATTGGCCACTGCGTAGACGAGTTGCAGCGGATCGTCCACGTTGACGATCATCGTACTCATTTCCTCGGGCACTGCAGGCACTAACTCGGTCAGGCGGTGAAAGCCCTCCGCGATGCTCCGCTGCAGGGCCTCGACCTCTACCGACGTCTCGACTTTCTCCGGGACCACAGACACACGCGCCGTCAGATAGGGCGACTCGCTGACGAATTCCTCCACCCGAATGCGCATCAACCCCTGCATGATCAGCGTGATCGTCCCATCCGGCGCTTTGAACAGACGGTGAACTGCTGCGATGGTTCCGATGCGATAAACATCGTCTGGCCCCGGCGTCTCCAGTTCTGGATCTCGACTGGCCACGAGCCCGATGAGCCGCTTTCCGAGCACGGCGTCGTCAATCAGACGGATGGAGCGCGGCTGACCAACGCGGATTGGCACTGCCGTCAGTGGAAAGACGACCAATCCCCGTAACGGCAAAATCGGAAGGTGGGAAGGGATGTGGAGCACCTCACTTCCTTCCTCCTCCGACAAACCGGCGTGCTTCTTCGTGACCGCCGGACGACCTAGCACACTCAACCACCCGCTTGTTTTTCTTCTCTCTTTATTCGACATTCGCTCCTTCAATCCTCCCATTACCTCGTTCCAATGACCGGCACACGCTGCGGCTGGGGACACGGAAGACGGACTTTCAGAAACCCATCCTCGTAACTGGCCTCCACATTCTCCGGCTTCACCGGCCAGGGCAGAGTAATCTCAGCGCGGAACTCACCAAAGCGAATTTCCATCTGATAATACGTCCGCTTGGGCGTCACATCCGTGCGCACACCGGCGATGACCAGCGTCTGTCCCGCCAGTGAGATGGAGAAATCCTCGCTTCGCATCCCCGCGACCTCAATTTGCACCACCAACCCATCGTCGCTTTCGTAGATGTCCGTGGGGGGCTGCCAGGTGCCGGTGTGCCGGCAGATAATCCATCCTTCGCCCATCAACCGTTCGACCTCGGCGTAGCTGTGTGTTATCCCCATCCATATACCTGTCCACCTGTCCGTCATACCACTCTCCTGCAAAGTCACATTCGCTGCTTAATTGTACCACAATTGCACGTCTGGTTCAAATGCACGGACCTTCGTATGCTTAAGAGTGGGTAAAAAGTACCATCTCTTTGCAATTTGACTATTGACAATTTGCACATAGTGTGGTATACTACAGCCGCTTGAGATAGGGTCTGGCAGACGGTACTGCGAGGTAAGAGAGATGCGAGGACAGGGTGGGAGGTGGCGCTGGCGGGGCTGTTCCCGCCGGGCAGTGCGGTTCCTGGAACCGACGCTGCTCCTGCTCTTGCACTACGGACCGGCCCACGGCTATACCCTCCTGGAGCGATTGGGAGAGTTCGGCCTGGGGGGATTGAATCCCAGTGTGGTCTACCGGGCGCTGCGAGATATGGAGGGCCGGGGGTGGGTCACCTCCACCTGGGATACAGAGCAGACGCAGGGGCCGCCCCGGCGGGTTTATCATCTCACCGCGCTGGGGAACGAGGCGCTGAGCCTGTGGACGCAGGACTTGCAGGAGACGCGCAGGCTGATTGATCACGTCCTGGGTGCCTACAGCCGGCACATGGAGGAAGGCAAGGGTGAATACCATTGAGGCGCTGTTGGGGAGCCTGCAGGGCGACGCGAGGGTAGCCCAGGTGCTGGTGGGGGCTTTCTGGACGGCGGTAGTGCTGGACACCGACCCGCCCCGCTGTGGCCTGGCCTCCGCGCTGCGCGGAGAGACGCACGATGAAGGCCCGCCGGTTCCCGACGCCGGGCGTCTCCTGAAACGCAGCGGACGAGAACTGGCGATGCTGCTTCGCTCCTCCAGCACGCTGGAGGCAAGCATCGGTATGGCAGCGTTCAACGCTTTGCTGGATGTGGACGAGGCCGCCTGCACCGAGGTCAACGCCGAGGAAGTCATCGTGGAGCGAGGAGCCGGACGGCGGGTGGCCATCGTGGGTCACTTCCCGTTCGTGGAGCGGGTGCGGCGGGCGGCGGCGACCTGCTGGGTGGTGGAACAGCATCCCCGCCTTGGGGACATCCCCGCCGAGCGGGCGGCCGAGGTGCTGCCCCAGGCGGACGTGGTCGCTCTAACCGGCACGTCGCTCACCAACCACACGTTTGACGACTTGATCGGCCTGTGCCGGCCCGACGCTTTCGTCATCCTCCTCGGCGGCAGTGCGCCGCTTACGCCGGTGCTGTTCGATTACCGCGTGGACGCGGTCGCCGGGACGTTGGTGGTGGACGTGCCGGCCGTGCTGCGGGCCGTAAGCCAGGGGGCCACCTTCCCCCAGATACCGGGCAAGCGGCTGCTGACGATGATGCGGGAGGAACGATCATGAACTGGAGGCGAGGAGTGGCCAAGGTGCGTGCCTTTCTGGAATCCATGTACGGCCTGCCGTCCTACGACGAAGAGCGATTTCGGACCGAAATTCGCACTTTAATACATCCGCCCGAGAGCCGAGCCGAGGGCGAGGAGAACACAATCTTACCGAGGGAGGAAAATGATAACGGACAAACAGATTCTTGACGCCTTGCGTGGGGTGATGCACCCCGAGATCAAGCACAATCTGGTCGAACTGGGGATGATCAAAGACGTAAGCATCCAGGATGAGAAAGTCTCGCTTACGCTGGCACTGCCTTTCGCGGAAGTCCCAATCAAAGACGACTTGGTGCGTATGGTCAAAGGGGTGATCACGAAGTTAGACGCAAACTTGCAGGTTGAAGTCAATTTGACCGAGATGAGCCAGAAGGAGCGCGCCGCGTTCATGGGTATGGCCGAGGGCGGCCCTAAGCCGGCGCAGTCTGCGAACAAGATTACCCACGTGGTGGCCGTGCTGAGCGGGAAGGGGGGCGTCGGTAAATCGTCGGTGGCGGCACTGCTGGCGGTGGCGCTGCGACGGCAGGGGAAGCGAGTGGGCGTGCTCGACGCCGACATCACCGGCCCCAGCATCCCCAAAATGTTCGGCCTCCACGAGCCGCCATTGATGAGTCCGACGGGCATCCTCCCCGCCGAAACTCCTGGTGGCATCAAGGTGATGTCCATCAATCTGCTGCTGCCCAGCGAGGATGAGGCTGTCATCTGGCGTGGCCCGCTCATCAGCAGCGCCATCAAACAGTTCTGGAATGAAGTCTTCTGGGGCGAATTGGATTGCCTGATCGTGGACCTGCCCCCCGGCACCTCCGATGCTTCGCTGACGGTGATGCAGTCCATACCCCTCAGCGGGGTGGTGCTGGTCACCTCGCCGCAGGACCTGGCGGGGATGGTGGTGCGCAAGGCGGCCCGCATGGCCCAGCACATGGGAGCACCCATCCTGGGGCTGGTTGAGAACATGAGTTACGTCACCTGTCCCAAATGTGGGGAGAAGATCGAGATCTTCGGCCCCAGTCGGGCATTTCACACTGCGTTGCGTCTCAATGTGCCATTGCTAGGGCAACTCCCGCTGGACCCCGAACTATCCCGCCGCTGCGATGCGGGGGAGGTCGAGGATTACCCGACGGAGGTGTTCGAGCCGATCGCCAAGCAGGTGATGGAGCGGGTGCCGGTGAGAAAAACGACGCCGATCTTTCCATAGGAGTGATTGAATCGTATCTGCGATGAGGACCTATCTGGACTGCTACCCCTGCTTCCTGCGCCAGGCGCTGGAGGCGGCACGGATGGCTGGGGCCGACGAGCGGCAGCAGCGGGCCGTGCTCGACCGCGTGCTCGACGTGCTCAGGCAGATCGAGCCGTCGAGCACGCCGCCGGAGATCGGCGAGCGGGTACATCGCATCGTGCGCCGGGAGGTCGGGAACAGCGACCCGTACCGGGCAGCCAAAGAGGCTTGCACCCGCCAGGCGCTGGCCCTCTATCCCCGGCTGAAGGCACGGCTGGCGGAGGCGGACGATCCGCTGGAGGTGGCCGTGCGGCTGAGCATCGCCGGCAACATCATTGACTTGGCCCGAAACCGGGAATACGACCTGGAGGAGGCGGCAGAACGGGTGCTGACGCAGCCCTTTGCCATTGACGCTAGGGCGGCCTTTCGCGAAGCGCTCTTCAGGGCCGGGTGGGTGCTCTACCTGGCCGATAACGCCGGCGAGACGGTCTTCGACCGGGTGTTGATCGAGACGCTCGACGTGCCGGTCATCTACGCGGTGAAGGGAGGCCCTATCCTGAACGATGCAACGATGGAGGACGCGCTGGCCGCAGGGGTGGATCGGGTGGCAGAGGTCGTCAGCACCGGCTCCGATGCTCCGGGCACGATTCTGAGCCGCTGCTCGGAGGAGTTCCGGCATCTGTACGACGAGGCCGAACTGGTCATTGCCAAGGGGCAGGCCAATTACGAGGCGTTGAGCGAAGAGGGACCGAAGGCGTTTTTCCTGCTACAGACGAAGTGTCCGGTCATCGCCCGTGACGTGGGCGTGCCGGTCGGGAGCATCGTGCTCAAGCAGGGTGGAGAGTAGAGAGCAGGGATTAGAGAAGTGGAGAGTAGAGAGCGGGGATTAGAGATTAGAGAAGGGAGGTGAACGAGATGCCAAGGTTCGATGGAACAGGGCCACGAGGCCAGGGTCCGATGACCGGGCGCGGTGAGGGGTACTGCGCGTTGGTACTTCCCCCGCCAGGGACAGGAGAGTCGCCCTACGGTTACGCCGGGCTACAGGGCACGCCTGTGCGCCTGGGGACGTCGGCCGCTCCGCCCGTGCCCGGGGCTCGCTTCGCCGGTTGGTCGCATCCGATGGCGCGACCGGGGCGTATGTTCGCACGCGGGCGAGGCCGTGGCGTGGGCAGGGGACGGGGCCGACGGTTCTATGCCCGCAGATGGTAGAGCGAATCCATATCCTGGAATGGAAAGGAGGTGAGTGAGATGCCACGTGGAGATGGAACCGGACCGATGGGATTGGGGCCGATGACCGGGCGCGCGGCTGGCTATTGCGCCGGCTATGGTGTGCCGGGCTACGCGAACCCAATCCCCGGGCGCGGCTTCGGCCTGGGTTGGGGCCGGGGCTGGGGCGGCGGTTGGGGCCGTGGCTGGCGTTGGCGCCATTGGTATTACGCCACTGGCCTGCCCGGTTGGGCGCGCTTCGGCTACGCGCCGGCCTGGGGGCCTCCGCCGGTCGCACCCTATGGCCCTTACGCGCCGCCGACCCGGGAGCAGGAAGCCGAGTTCCTCAAAGCGCAGTCTGAGTGGCTGAAGGAGCAACTGGACGCCATCAGCCAGCGCATCGCGGAACTCGAGCAGGAGAAGTAGCCGCGCTCACAGGGGGACGCATCGGGGCGGGTGACGTCGCCGTACACTCCGCCACCCGCCCCGGGGCCCCACCGGTAGGGCAAGATGCCATCTTGCCCTACCCAAGATTATTATAACCTTTTGTCAGGAGGAATGCAAATGAAAATCGTCGTCACAGCCAACGGCGCAGACCTTGACGCGCCGGCCAGCCCGGTCTTCGGGCGCTGTCCAGCCTATATTTTCGTTGACACGGAGACCATGCAATTCGAGGCTGCGGAGAACCCTGCCGTCACCGCCGGGGGTGGGGCTGGCATCCAGGCGGCCCAGTTCGTCATCGAGCGGGGCGCGCAGGCCGTGGTGAGCGGAAGCGTAGGCCCCAATGCCTTCAACGTCTTCCAGGCCGCGGGTGTTCCCGTTTACCTCTTCGGGGGCGGGACGGTGCGAGAGGCGGTCGAGGCGTACAAGGCAGGGAAACTCCAATCCGTCGCCGGAGCCAATGTCCAGGCCGGTATGGGCATGGGCCGCGGCATGGGTATGGGCCGTGGCATGGGTATGGGCCGTGGCATGGGCATGGGCCGCGGCATGGGTATGGGCCGCGGCATGGGGATGGGACGCCAGGCATGGGGG
>QMOC01000020.1 GCA_003648085.1 Chloroflexota bacterium | reverse complement strand
TCGGACCGACCTCTCCCTCTTCCTCCTCAACTTCGGCCCCGGCGCCGACCCCTTTGTGGTCGTCACCGAGCCGGGGGGTGAGGTGAGTTATTCCCCTCCTTTGACCTACGATCTGGAGAGCGATACCTACGTAGGGAAAATCGGCTTCGACGCCGCGAAGCGGGGGATGGGACAGGTTCGGGCCGTGGGAGAGGTGGGAGGGGGACTGGTGCGTCTCCAATCCACCTACCGCCTGCAATGGGTCACCGCCGACCGCGGCCACGATGTCTACTCCAACGACGGCAACCTGAGCCTGCGCTTGGATGCGGGGAGCCTGCCGGGGGAGGGGGCCTACCTGGTGGTGATGCCGCCGGGGGCGGTGCCCGGCCCGTTGCCCGAGGGATTGGTACTCATCGGCGACCCCTACGACATCACCGCCTCCGGTGCGCTGGTGGAGTTAGAGAGGCCGGCGCTGCTGAAACTCCACTACGACGGGGGACTGGTCCGGTCGGCGTTGGCGCCGGAGGGGCTGGGCCTCTACCGTTGGGACCCCAACGGTGGAACGTGGCAGGCGGTTCCGGCCAGCCTGGACGAGGAGCGGAGAGCGATGGTGGCCCCGGTGACAACGCTGGGCACCTATGCTCTCCTGGCCTCACCTGGGTCGTGGATGTGGTCACATACAATTTTCCTCCCCGTCATCCTCAAATGAAAAGGGTGTGGCTAAAATCAGTGGGGCGTCCGGCTTCAGCCGGAAAATCCTCGCTGAAGCGGGGCCTCCGGTCTTTTCTCCCCACCTTAAATTAAACTACCAGCGATTCCTTCCCAATGATTCCCCTCCTCCCGTTGTAATGTTTTCGGGCCTTTTGCCTCATGTAGATTAGAGGCCTCACAATACTTACACAGGGAGGAGGTGAGAAAGGATGCGCAAGGTGCACATGTTTCTGGTTGCTGTCGCCGTGGCCGTGATGCTTTCCGTGTTGGTCCTCGGCGCGGTGGCACCGACCACCACTGTCCACATCGTCCCCAATCCCGTCTACCATGTCGCACCGGGAGACCCCGGCGGCAGTCAAGGTGATGGAGGCGGTGGATAACCCGGCTGGCGACGGAGCGACCACGAGGACGCAGGCGGGCAAGCCCGGGCTTGTCCGCCTTGCTGCTATGGAACTCCTGTGGCGACGAAAGCCCCCCATTCATAAGGAGTATAGCCGCGCTGGATAGCCTGACGCTGAGTCCGGGCCAGAGCAACGGCAGGTGACCTTCCCGCGTGGAGATGAAAATGAAGTGCGGCCATCAAATCCGCCGTGCTTTCGTCATCCACGTGCCACAGGCTGGCGATGACAGTTTGAGCACCGGCCGTGAGGAAGGCGTAGGGCAGGCTCACAATCTCATCGCCCGGATTGATCTCACCCAACCCGCTTTGGCAGGCGGAGAGGACGACCACTGCCGGTTCCAACCGCAGGCGGCCAATCTCCACGAATGTCAGATCATCATCCCACAGCGCGATGCCGGACAGCGCACCGGACGCCGCATCCAGATAGGCATGACTGACCAGATGGAGTGTAGCGTAGTGGTTCAATAGGCCGCTTTCAGCCCAGGAGCGGAGGATTTCCGTGGTGGCTTCCTCGTTCCTCAGACGGTCGCTCTGCACCCCGTAAATCCTGGCCACCCGGTCCACTTCTATAAGTGCCCAGCGCAGTGGGGGCTTAGGTTGTCTGAAGATGTCAATACCGACGAGGAGAGCACGGGCGTTGTGCTCGCGCTGCTTGCGGCAATCACTCCCGCAGCGCAACAGCAGCCTCTCCAGGCTCCCTAGCGAGGGGATGTAACCGACGACGGCCTGCTGCGCCAGGAAACCTCTCTCGCTCTCCAGGGCCTGGAAGGGGAGGTGATGGAGGCAGCCGTGTGGCACAATGAGCAGTAGTTGGTCCGGTGACAGGTTCGCTGCTATCGCCTCGGGGATGAGCAGTCTGTACAGGAGTCGCCGATACCTCAGTCCAATTGGGGACGGGAGGGCCCTCCCATAGAGCCTGCCCTGGAATATCAGCGCCCGTCGTTCGGGCGCAGGCGAGGTGCACATCGCCAGTGCGGCTCGCTCCACACGGCCAGGCTCCCGTACCCAGGTCCGGACACCTTGGTTATCTATGTGGAAGATGACCAACTGTCCATCCAGCCAGTGGTAGATCAAGGCCGACCAGCCCGCTGGCAGTCTCTCCCCCGCTATAGTGCGGAATCGCTCCCATCTAAAAGGCTCGATGGCTTCAAGCCACCCACCGGCAGCAGTGTGAAGTTGCTGCAATACTCTCTGGTGCTCCAACAGGTGCGCCCGCAGCCGGGTCAGGAGGGCCGCCACGTCTTTAACGGACTTCGATAGTGGCCTTACGTGGTCCTCAGAGGAGGCTATCAACCGTTGGCGCAGCATTTGGATGGCAGCGCGGAGTTCCGCCTCCTGGCTCCGCAGTTCGTCTACATAGGGGTCTTCGGCTTCAGGCCAGACCGTTGAGCGCAACGTCCGCGCCAGCACCTGGGCCCTGCTTTCCTCGGCAATCTCCAATGCCCGTGCGAAGTCCTCCAACTCCAGCGCCAGACGCACACCTGCATCATACACCAACCCACGCGAGGCGACGAAGCCGCCCCCAAGCCTGGCCTCTGGCAGTGTCAGCCGGACTGTGCGAAGGGCTTCGATTGCGCTTTGGTAGTATGTCAGTGCCCGCCGACGGTGTCCCTGGCTGCGGGCAATGTGTCCGAGTTCGGCGTAAGCCTGCCAATCCAGTTCAGGGAGGGAGCCGCCGGTGGTGTGCAGCACCGCTTGCAGCATGGCCTCTGCACGATCGAGTTCTCCACACCGGACGTGGGTTCGCCCCAGTCCCAATCTGCAGGTGGCTTCATCGGCCGTCGCGCCCGCTGCAGCGAAGTGATCCCGCGCTGCCTGGTAGCGTTGCCTGGCTTCCGACACCTGTCCCTGTTCTAGCAGCAGGTTACCGCTCAACCGATCGCACAGAGCAACATACCTGGCCGAGCCGGTTGCTGCGGCTACCTGGCGCGCCTGCTCCAACGCCTGCCGTGCCCGGACGAAATCGCCTCTCCGGCTTGCGAGGTGTGCTTTCCATACCTCACACAGCGCCTCTCCGAGGGGGAGGTCCTCTTGATGGTAGGCCCTTTTGGCTCGCTCGAGGTGAAGCAGGGCCGTCTCCGGCTGACGCAGGTCGAGGTAAAGTTCTGCCAGATCACGATGACAGTCGGCAACCCAGACGTGCAGTCCCTGTTTCTCCAGACTGTCCGCTGCACGGTGCAGCAGGTCCAGAGCGGCACTGAATTGACCCCGTTGGCAGTGAATCAAGCCCAAGTTACGATCACACAGGGCTACGTGGGCGCCAAGTCCTACCTGGTCATAGTAGCAGCGTGCCTGCTTGTACTGGGCCTCCGCAAGGTTGTAGTTTCCTTCAACGTAGGCCACGTTGCCCAAATTCAACAGACAGTCGGCCACATCACGGAGCATACTACTCTGTACGAACCAGGCCCGCGCTTTCTCCATCTGCGCCCGAGCCTCGCGCAGTTTCCCCAGACGCCAGAGGACTCTGCCTTGTGCCAGGTTACAGCGGGCGATCCGCAGCGACAGATCAGCAGATCGAAATAGGCGCTTGGCCTTCTGCAAACAAGTCAGGGCCTCTTCGTACGTCTGGCACGCAATGTGTATCAGGGCTACCATAAACAGGGCTTTCGCCTGCTCGATGGGCCGCCCGACAGACTGGAACACCTGGATGGCGTTGTTCAGGACATGGAGCGCGTCCTGGTAGCGGGTGAGTTGGCGCAGCCGCGATCCGATCACCAGGTCGCACAGGGCGACTTCTACGGGTTGGGAGGCGCGCTCGAAGAAGGCGCGGGCAGCGACGATCAGAGTGTCGGCGTCGTCGAAACGCTCAAGGAGGTTGTAGGCGATGGCCAGGTCGCGTTCGGCGCGGGCAGTCTCGGCCTCTTGCCCTGCTTCGTGTAAGGCAGCCACCGTCCGTTCCAGCAAATTCACCGCTTCGGCCGGACGACCGACGAAGCGCAATGCGACACCTCTCTGCCAGTCACAGCGCACCACGTCCAGCGCGCACGCCTGCTTCTCAAAAAGCACACGGGCCTGCTCTAGTGTCGTCAGGGCCTCGTCGAAGTGCTCGCAGCGGTTGAGGGTAACGCCCAGAGCATAGGCCGCCCGCGCCTGCCGGAGCGGGGCTCCTTGCTGTTGAGCCACCTGATGCGCCAGCGCTGCCAGCGCCCAGCCCTGTCGTGGCGCTCGCTCGGCCAGTTGTACCCCTTGGCGTGACAGCGAGGCTACGAAGTCATCTTCTTCCGCTGCGCGCGTGAGGGCGGCTTCGGCTTCGTCCAGGGGGATACGGCCGGCGGTGATCCGTTCCAGCGCCGAGCGGCAGGAGGCAATGAATTCCGGTGAGACGGCGTGGTGTGACACGTCGAGACAAGCACAGGAATAAGGCGCAGAATGTGATGCGCGAGATGTGAGACGTGAAATGTGAAACGTCAAACGTGAAACGTGAGATGGGATTACGATTTCGCAATAGGTTGAAAGGTGATGGTCAGGTCATCCTTGATCGCGCCGGACTGGGGCTCGATCAGGTGAGAGAGGGGCAGGTCGTGGAAGCGCGCGGCCCCCTCATTATCCACTGGGGCCGACAGGTGCTGGTCAGCCCAGGAGAGGGCCACGTGCAGGCCGGGCGGCAGCGGCTCGTCGCTCACCAGCCGTGCCTCCAGTTCCAGCACCTCCGGCCGATCGGCCCGCCGGTGGGCGGTGACCTCGACGATCCAATCGCCCTGTTCGGTGGTGACCCAATCGGCGAGCAACAGCGTCCGCCGCTCGCCGTAGGCTTCGAGTCCACCGCGCACCGATGCCAGTCTTGGGCCACACAAGGCCCGCCGGATGAAGTTGCGGGCGATTTCAAAGGTGAGGGGGAAAAGCAAGGATGGGTCCTGGACGATTCGGCGCCAGGGGCTCTCCTCTTCGGTGTCGAGGAAAGAGAGGTTGGGCGGGGGGACGGGAGCAGAGGGAGGCAACGGCGTTTCCTCTCTCGGCTGGAGCGTGTCGCGCAGCAAGGTGTAGATAGTACGGCAACGGTCACAATGTTGGAGGTGCGCCATCACCGCCGGATACCGCACCCCCACGTCCACACCGGCCAGTTCATCGGTGACGACCATATCGAGCAAGTCGTTGACCTCAGCACATTTCAACGATTGTGGTTCCATACTACGCCATCCGGTCCCGCCCCTCAAGGAGCAAACAGGTATCGCTGTGGCTCCAGGATTGCCTTGAGCGAGGCCAGCGCCTGGTGGCGGAGATTATATACGGCCTGGGGAGTCTTGCCCAGTTCCTGCGCGATCTCAGTGCTGGACTGCCCGTACCAGAAATCCTGGATGATCACCTGCTGTTGTGCCGGGCTGGCCAGTTGCTGGATAGCATCCCACAACACTTCCCGGACCTCCCAGCGCCATAGACTTTGCTCGCTCTCGAACCAGCACATCTCGTCAATCAGTTCGAACTCCTGCGCATCCGCCGGGGCCGGCTCGACGAACGTGCCGCGATCCAGCAGGTCAGTTGAGCGTCCCTCTCCGGCGTGGATGCAGTTGAGCAGCACGCGGGTAGCCCAGGCATGGAAGGGGACGTCAAAAGGGTAGCGACCGCGGAAGATCAGTTCACATGACTCCTGGGCATAATCATTCGCCCGCTCATAAGCCACAGGGTGCGACAACCCGAAGTGATCGCGGAGCACGTGGTAGGCACTCTTCAGCAGTTGGCCGTGCAGCTCTTCCCACAAATCCCAATCCCTGGCAGCGAGCCTTGCCATTCGTTCGCGCTCGGCCCAATAGTGTGTGGCCACTCGCACGGCGTAGCGTTGCAGTTCGGGGCTATTGGGCCGCGCCGCCCCATCCACTCTCGCGGCGTGGCGCCAGCGCCCATTGGAGAGGTTGGTCTGGAGGATGTCGGCGAGGGTCTCAATGTGTATCTCCCGCTCCTGTTTCGGGGGACGGATGCCATCACCGTCCCACACCCACTCCAGAGCCCGGGCACCCAGGAGAACAAGTTCAGAGTGGTCAAACGGTGATAGAGACATAATCTCAACTCCATTATAGATGGATAAGGTTTGTCTAATGATACCAAATCTTAAAATTTTGGTCAAATCGACAAAACTCGGCTTTTTTCATGAAAGAAATGGGGGTCATTTTGCATTATTATATATAGGGGGATGTGATGCTTTGTTTATGAGAAGAGGCACAACCGCTCAAGAATGTTCATCTGTGGATCGTTACTCTACCGTCCTCTCACTTTTTTCCCCGCGGTGGGGGCAGGGCGGGCGAGGAGGTTATCAAGATGGAAGCGACTGAGAATGAGATTATGACCGTGCAGGAGGTGGCCCAGTATCTCCGGTTGGCCGAGGCCACGGTATACAAACTAGCGCAGGCTGGGGAGATACCGGGAGTGAAAGTGGGGCGGGCGTGGCGGTTTAAGAGACAATTGATAGATGAGTGGCTGCGAGATGAGTCTATGCAGCGACTGGTTGAAGCAGACCCGGCTGCCCCCCATACTGAGCCTTGAACCACTCGCGTTTCAATGGAGCATCTCTTTGTATGGAGCATCCCTTTGTACTGATACAGTGCGAAGCCCAGAGCGAACCCGCGTTTCTTCCAATATGCCCAGTTTCACAAGGCGTTGCAATACACTCTCCGTAGGGAGGTCTTGAACATGCGCTTCAAATCATTAGCATTCCTGTTCGTGCTGGCTCTCGTGACCTTCTCCACGGCGGGCCTACCAATTGCAGGAGCCCAGGCTCCGCCATCTCCAGGTGTTGACCTGATCATCCTTTTGGACCAATCGGGCAGCATGAGTGGATCGGCCGGATATAGGGCTACTGATCCTACGGAGCGGCGTGTCCAAACCGCTCAGTATCTCATAGACTACATGGCGTTCGATGGAAATTCTGTCCACCCTGAACGCACCAATCGAGTTGTCGTCGTCGGCTTCGGCTCTCCAGGCAAAACACATATATTAGTACCTCTAACCTCACTCGAGGATGCGGATATTATTTCGGATGCCAAGAATGCCATTGTCGCCGAGAATCTGGGGAACACAAGTTTCATATCCGCCTTAGAACTCGTCCGCCAGGTGTTTCCGGCTGCGACTGATGCGGAACTCGAAAGCGATACTCGCCAGCGCTTGATTGTGCTAATTACCGACGGAGGTCCCTACGACGCAAGAGCTGAGCGAGTAGAGAATCCCTACACTTATGCCGACTACTTCGAGGAGCTGACAGACTATTGTGATGCAGAACTTTCACTCTTCACCCTGTACATAATAGGCATTGACGATGCTAACCGGTACTGGCCTCAGGTCAAAAGCCGCTGGGAGGACGTCGCTGGTCCGGGCCACGCCGTGCGCGTTTCTTCTGTGGAGGAGATGAATCGAGAGATAGTACGGCTGGTGTGCCCGTTTCTGAATCCTGATAAGCCTGCGGACTATTGCCAGGTCTCGGTACTGGGTTATCATTTTATCCAACCGTATGCACGCTCTGTTTCCTTTAGTTTCTTCAAGTATAACCCAGAAGCACGGATAACCCTACGTCGCCCCGATGCTACTCTGGTCAATGTTGACTGTTACGATAAAAGGAAATGGGATGCAGATGTAATCAACGTCACTTGCACAGAGACACCTGAGGGGAACACGCGGGATGAGATGTACGAGATTTCCAACCCTGACCCCGGTTGCTGGCAGAGTGCTCGTGAGGGAACAGGGCAGGTGGATGTTTTTGTGCAGCCCATTTTCAATCAGCTGTGGATAAAGAATCCCTCGGGCCCACATCCTGAAAATCTTCCTATGCGCTTCGAACTCGGATTGCTGGACTCGAACGGGAAGCCAATAGATGAGCTGCCCGGATATCCTATTGTGATGAAAGGACATTTAACCATGCCCGATGGTTCTCATCAGAGGATTGACTTTCAGCAGACGGGTATAGGCGAGTATATCTCGGTCATCCCCGTGTTGCCGTTGATTCCTGGTCCCTATACTCTAAGGGTGCAGGTCTCTACAGTCCTGACACCTACTCCCGAATTACGACGTTGTCTCACATTCACTCAGGATTCACTTGTGCTCCCTCTGTTCGAAAGTAACTTTCAGATTCCGGTATATGCGCCGCAGGTGGAAATCCTTGCTCCTGGTCAGCCATACCTGCGTTATGGCCCCGTCACAGAGTTGGTTTTAGGGTTTGTTGATCCTGATGGGAATCCGATTGGTGTGCCGGAAGACACACCTTGGTCTGTGGATCTAAGCGCACAGACCCCCTCAGGGGAGATAGCGGAGCTGCCATCTCCACAGTGGGATAGCGGTAACTACCGGGTTGACGAACCGTTCTTCCTCGGTGAAACGGGACCGTATTCTCTCACTGTGGCGTTGCGGGATGATGCTGACGCAGAGTTGTTCGAGTATCAGACGGTTTTCGAGACAACCGAGAACGTGTACGTCTACTCACCAGGGCCCAACTATCCGGCTCTGGCTCCGTTGCGTATGGTGGAGTTGGAACTTCGCGACTCCAACGATGAGCCTGTGGAAGTTGATCCGAACTATCCGCTGGATATAGTGGTCAGGTTGATACGTCCTGATGGTTCTGTTGAAGAAGCAGCGCTCTCACCTGCTCAGCAACCAGGCCGCTACTTTTCCACAGTAAACTGGGTGCTCGAGGATCCGTCACCACACTCGCTGGAGATTATCGGGTATACGAACTTAAGAGCGGGCGAACCGGTTCAGGCGGCCTTTGTAGCCCATCGAGAGATCAATGTCAGCCCTAACTTGCCCTACTTCTTTGTACTGTCACCCGATGAGGAAGAGCCTGAGCCGACCTACCCACTTCATTACTGGTATTTGCCGCCACTCCTGCCCTTTGCGAGACAGCCTATGCCCGTACGTGTCGAGCTGCGGCACGGAAACCAACCTGCCCGTGCAGAGGAATTCTTCATCACTCCCCCTGATCAGCTATTCACCTTAGAGATCGAAGGTCCAGACGGGCAGGCATGGCACGTTAACCTGCAAGATGTATCTGGAAAAGGGCAGGTGTTTGGGGCCGATGTACCCGACCTGGTCGAGCCGGGGCAGTACACAGCCACCGTGCGCCTTGATGGGGCGATTCGCGGCGGTGTGCCTACCGAGGGTGCATGGCCACCACGCACAGTAGTGTTTCAGCGCAATGACCCCCTCCTGTATCCCATCCTGTGGTGGTTCGGAATCGCGGTCGTAGCGCTCTCGATAGCGTACCCGATCGGGCGTACAATCCTGAATTGGCGCCTGCCGGCGGTTAAAGGTAAACTGATCGCAGAAGTGATCGGCGGTAGAGTCATTGATGATGACTTGCTGAGCAGGACAAAGCGCCGTCATTGGATGGTATTGAAAGGAAAGCAGATCGGCGCCTCGCTGCAATTGAGGCGCATCAAGGTTCGGCGTGTGGCCAAGAAAGGAAGGCGTGGCGATCAACTTATCGAAGGTGTGGAGATTTGGGCCTATAATCTAAAGGGGAAGGAGGTTGCCCACGGTACAATGTATGCAAAAAGAGGGCAGAATATATTGATAGTCAAAGGACAACGCACGAACGAAGACGAACGCTACCAATTCCGATACGAAATATAGGAGGAGGAAAATGGCTGCAGTTGCAAATCCTGCTGTTGTGATCGGCCTGGGAGGCACCGGGCAGTGGGTGCTCACTTATCTCAAGAAGAACCTGCTGGACACCTACGGCGAGGTTCCCCCCATGGTCAGGCTACTCGCCTTCGACACGACTGGTGAGAAGACGGAGGCCGCCGTTGAAGCGGGGAGTAAATTGGAGGAGGAACGGGCCCAGGTCGGCAACGTGACCTTGAGTACGGGTGAATTCGTCTATCTGGGAGGTAACATAAAAAAGATCTGCCAGGGTATTGCAGGTAAACTGACAGATCCCCAGACCGGCAAGCGCATCACCTTCCCACACATCGGTTCGTGGCTACAGGGTGATATCTACCAGGATTATTACCCCGACGATGCGTATGAAATCTCCAAGGGTGCTGGCCAACGCCGGCCGTTTGGCCGGATGGCGGTGTTCTACGATCTTGCCACCGGAACCCCCAAGATTCTGGGTAAGATTGAAACGGCCATCACCGAGGTGCTCAATGCCACGGGAAGGCAGCAGCCGGTTGAGATTTACATCACGTGCTCAATTGCCGGTGGTACCGGCTCCGGCATGTTCATTGACATCGCGCACATTGCCCGCAAACTGGCCGAACGCGCCGGAATCCACTTTGCCATCCGGGGCTTCATCGTGCTTCAGAACACGTTTGAGCCAGTGATTGACATCCAGGACATTATGCCCAACGCCTTCGCTGCTATGCGGGAACTGGACCGTTTCTCGTTGGTCTTCGATCGTGAGTACCCTATCTACTACACGGAGGAGCACAGGGAGCCTTTAGCCGTGTACCATAGCATCCACACCAGCAAACTGTTTGACAGTTGCTACTTGATCGACTCTGTGCGCCCCAGGTTGAGCTTGAAAGGGGTGACTCCCAAATTCGGGGTCTTTCCGGCCGTAGCAGAGTGTATGACGGCGCTGCTGGACCCGGCAACCGGTGATGCCTTCGCACAGCATTACAAGAACGTAGCCAACGAGATTGCAAAGGCGCAGCAGGAGATCGCCAGATCTCCTCAGGAAGCAGGGACGGCCCTGTACAGCAGCCTGGGTACCTATACCTTTATCCTGCCGGTGGTGGATATTATCGAACGCAACACATACAAACTCGCACTGGAATTTCTGCGAGACCGGCTGCTCACCATCGAGGAGGATGCCGCCGGTGCTTTGAGCGTCAGTAGCGCGGGAAACCGTGAGAACCGTAACCCGCCACGCGAGGAGGCAATTGATTTTCTTTCAATGAACAAGTCCCGGGCCGGCACGTTGAACCTGCACTTTAACCAGCAGGTTGTAGAGGTGCTGGGCTCCGGCCGCACTCGAGACCCTGAATATGTACGCGACATTGCAGCACTGGGAGTTGAGTTAATCAACTGGGTGCTGCCGGTCGAGCAAGACGATGTCATCGCCCAGACGGCCAATGACATCCAGAAGGCAATGGAAATCTCAATGATCGCCGAAGTGCAGAACAGCAAAGTCTATCGAGATGATTTCCACTCCGCCGCCGATCGGATCGCTCGGGACGTGCAGAGAGTCCGCGAACGACTGCTTGGCCGGGAGGAAGCCGGCGGACGCAAAGTGCCCGGTGAACTTCAGAAGGGATTGGAAACCTACAAGAACCGCAACGTGCAACGTTTCCGCAACCTACTGGCAGAGAGAATGACCGATCTGCTCAATGGCGTCACTGACGATCCGCTGATCGCCAAACAGGGGAAGTTGCCCTACGTGCAGGAATGGCTGGGATGGGTCATTCAGAGTTTCGACGAGTTCGCGAGTTTCATGCGCGAAGTGGTCAAGGTCTGGACGGCCGATAACGAAGTGGCCCTGGCCCGCGATGACGTGGCGGTGACAAAGCAGGTCATGCTCGACAACCGTGATGCCACCGGGTTGCTTGACCGGCTACGCCACACGGCAGTACGTTCTCAAGATGAGTACATTGCCGCCGAGAACTATCTGCTTGATCTGGAGCGTCAGGAGGTGCTGCTACGGGCAGTAATTGACCTGGCCGAGTCCTTCAAAGCGGTTACACAGAATGCAAAGGCACAGGTTGACCATTGGATCGGTATCCTGGCGTTAGGTGGGCCGGTGGGCAGTGGAGAGCAAGGGGTGTACCGGCGGCTGGTTGAAGAGCAGG
>QMOC01000019.1 GCA_003648085.1 Chloroflexota bacterium | reverse complement strand
GCCAGGACGCCGATGAGGGTTGGAGGCCCGGCTTCAGCCGGGGAGGGTTGGAAGCCCGGTTTCAGCCGGGGAAACCCCGATAAATCGGGGCCTCCGTCGCGTTTTGTACTGGAAACTACCTGGGCGCTGCCAGGACGCCGATGTTGGAGGCCCGGCTTCAGCCGGGGAGGGTTGGAAGCCCGGTTTCAGCCGGGGAAACCCCGATAAATCGGGGCCTCCGTCGCGTTGTGTGCTGGAAACCACCTGGGCACTGCCAGGACGCCGATGAGGGTTGGAGGCCCGGCTTCAGCCGGGGAGGATTGGAAGCCCGGCTTCAGCCGGGGAAACCCCGATAAATCGGGGTCTCCGTCGCGTTTTGTACTGGAAACTACCTGGGCACTGCCAGGACGCCGATGACGCCTGCACCGGCGTGGGTGGCCAGTACCGCCCCCGTCTCCCGCACCCAGATACGCTCCCTGGGGAAACCTATGCGCTCTGCCAGTCGGTCGGCCACCTCCTCCGCCACCTCCTGCGCCCGCGTATGCACCACCGCCAGATGTTCCAACGTCCCCAGTTGCTCGATCTGACTCATCACACGTTTCAGCGCACCCCGAAAGGAGCGGGCCGCGCCTATCAGCCGCAGTTGACCCTCCACCAGGTTGATGATGACCTTGATATTGAGCGCCCGCGCCATCCGGTCCACCACGGCAATGAACCCGTCGGCCCGTCCCCCACGTCGCAGGTTTTCCAGCGTATCGAGCACGATCACCAGGTGCATCCGCGTTCGCATATCCTCCAGCAGGGCGAGGATCTCCTGCATCGAGCGCCCGGCCCGCGCAGCCTGAGCCGCTGCCAGAGCCTGGAGCCCTAGACCCAAGGAAAGCGAATGAGAGTCGAAGACCTTCACCGCCTCGCCGAAGCGTTGGGCGGCCAAGCGGGCTGCGTTGAAAGTGCCACTGTGCTTTCCGGTGATGGTCAGGCACAACACACGCTTCCCCTGCGCGACCAACCGCTCGAAGATTTCCTCGAACGTGCCGACCGAGGGCTGGGAGGTCTGAGGATGGTGTGGCCCGGCGGCCTTCTCCCAGAACTCATCTGCCGACAACTCTCCATCGCGGTAGACCTCCGCCCCGAAGCGCACGATGAGCGGCACTACCGCGATTTTGAGGCGCTCCACCAGTCGTTGTGGCAGATCGCAACTGCTGTCGGTCACGATTTGTATAGCCTGTTCCATTTCAGTCTCTTCCATCCTTCGCCTCCTCATATCATGATACTCGATACTGGATACCAACATCCAGCATGCGGTTATCCAAGCATGCCGCTCCAGCGCAGCAGCCGTCCTAAGCGCGAGAATTCCAGGTCAATCGCAGCCTCGGGACATATCTCGTGGCAGCAGTAGCAACGGATGCATCGTGCGTCGTCCACCACGGCCAGCCGATCCACGATGGTGATGGCCTGCAGAGGGCAGATGCGCACGCAAGTACCGCAGGCCGTGCAGCGTCCACGCTGGGGGACGGGGCGCGGGGTGAGCGCGCTGGTCGCCAACTGTGAGAGCCGGCCACGGCCGGTGCGCCGCGTGGCCGCCTGGGTGGTATCGGGCAGGCGGAAATCGGGCACGGTGACCTCGGCCACCGGAGTGCCGGTTACTGTGACCTCCACCGGCCACCACCCGCGCCGTGCCGCTGCGCGAAACAGCGACAGCCGGTCGGGGTCCAGGCCGATGATCCGGCAGACGACGGCATCCATCGCCACGGCATCCCGGCTGGCCAGCAACACGCCGACCTGTCGGGGACTTCCGTGCAAACTAGGGCCGTTCCCCTCCATCCCCAATACTCCATCCATCACGAAGAGCGCCGGTCGGACACAGGCTACGATGTCGAGCAGCATATCACAGAAGCGATCTAGGTCGGCTAACTTGGCGTGATAGCCGGACTTAGTCAGGCCGGGCACCAGCCCGAAAAGTATCTTGGTCGCGCCGGTGATGGTGGTGAGACCGTGCGTCTTCAATTTGGGGAGCGCGATAACGACATCGGCCTCCTGCCACACCTCGAGCAGATCGAGCCGCTTGAGCAACACGCCGTCGGGCGTGGGTACTTGAACGGCTGTGGCGTCATAATGCAGCGTGACCTCTGTTCGCTCAGCCACCTCCTGCAGGCCGGTGTCCCGATACACGCGGTGCATCCCAGCCCGAGTATGCAACGGGCCACCGGGGCTATCGGCGACGAACGGCTCCCCCCCGGCCTCCCGCACCAGCCCGATCATCGCCTCGACAACGACGGGATGGGTCGTGATCGCCCGCTCCGGCCGGGCCGGCAGCAGCAGGTTGGGCTTGAGCAGCACGCGCTGGCCCGGTCCAACAAAGGCACCGATGCCCCCCAGCGGTTCCAGCAGCCGGTGCAGGGCCGCCTCGACTTCGGACGGATCGTAGGTAGGACAACGGGCAATACTGACGGTTGGCATATTGCAATTGTACTACGCCTTGACAGAGAGGCAAGTGGACATGCTTCAAATCCGCGAGCGTATCACGCCGGGGACAAGAATAAGCGAGAAAGGGGACTGATTTCTCGCACGTCCGCCCGGCGTTGAACCACCGGGCTCGGCCGGCAAAGTCCTGCGGGCTCATCTCAGCCCCGAAGGGGCTTCGCTTTTGAGCCGGAGGCTTGAGCGTAGTGGAGCCTCCGGCGCGCGAGCCCTACTTGCGCGCTTCGAGACCTGTGGTATAATATAGCCGCTTCCGGCGGGCGTGGTTCAGTTGGTAGAACGTCTCCTTGCCAAGGAGAAGGTCACGGGTTCGAGTCCCGTCGCCCGCTCTGTTTTTTTGTGGATCTTTGGGATTTCCCGTGGCCAATTCGGATGCCCCAACCTGTTGGGGTTGCCCGCCGGCAAGCCCGAACAAGTTCGGGCCTCCATTGTACCCACCACAGCAATTCCCAGAGAGCCTTTTTTGTTGTGTTATGGCCAAGAGGCGGAACCGGATGCGTGGATTTCTCGGCCCCTTGGTCTTTTTCTTTACCCTCGCCCCTGCGCTCCTGGGGGTACGCCAATGAGCGCGAGCGCAATTTTAGCCCTCATCCCCGCCTGGAACGAGGCAACCCGCATCGGCTCGGTCGTGGAGGCAGCGCGGGCTCACTTGCCGGTGTTAGTCGTGGACGACGGCTCCCGCGATAAGACATCTGCTGTGGCCGAGGCTGCCGGTGCTACGGTCGTGCGTCATCCTCGCAATCAGGGCAAGGGCGTGGCGCTGTTGACCGGCTTCGCCTGGGCGCTGGAGCGGGACTATGAAGCCGTCCTCACGCTCGACGCCGACGGTCAGCACGATCCAGCCGACATCCCCAAGTTCCTGACCGCTTACGAGACCGGCGCGGGCGACCTCATCATCGGGCGGCGTGATTTCAGCCAGATGCCTTTCCCGCGCCGCTACACCAATCCCTTCGGCTCGTGGCTGCTCTCGCTGGCGCTGGGTACGCGCATTTATGATAATCAGTCCGGCTACCGGCTGTACAGCCGCCGTCTGCTGGAAGGGCTTAATCTGACCACCACAGGCTTCGAGTTGGAGGTCGAGGTCATCATCCAGGCGGTTTACAGGGGGATGCGCATCGGCTGGGTGGACATCCGCACCATCTACGACACGGGTAAGGTGAGTTACTTTCATCCGTTGAGGGACTCGGCCCGCTTTTTGAGGATGGTGTGGTATGCGTGGCGGCAATGGGGTTTCCCACGATTGAGGCTGGGCATTGAGTCTTAGAGATCTGCTTCATTTAGTGATCAGCAACCTGGGCCGGATGAAGGCCCGTGTGGCGATGACGGCCACCGGCGTGGTCATCGGCACGGCCGCGGTGATCGTCCTCGTCTCGCTGGCGGCTGGCCTTCAGCGCAGCGCGGCCCGCGACTTGGGCTCCATCGGCGAATTAACCGAGATCACCATATTCAGCAGTGGTGTCATCCGCTCCTTCGGTGGCTCAAGTCAGGCCCAGGATGAGGCCGTGCTGAACGATCAGGCGCTGGACGAGTTCCGTAAACTGCCCGGTGTGGTGGCCGTCACGCCCCAGGAGCCGCTGCTGGGCGGGGGTACGCTCCGCCTGAACCGACTTCTGGGCAGCGCGCGGATCGTGGGCATTGACCCCACGCAGGTAGAGCATCTGGATTTCGCGCTGGCAAGCGGGACGGATCGGCTAGGGCGTTGGCAGGCGCTGGTCGGCGCTCGTGTGGCCGAAAGTTTCTTCGACCCCCGAACACAGCGACAGGTGAAGGAGCCTCCCGATCTGCAAGGGCAAGGGTTGCAATTGATCCTTAGCAAGGTGGGCGACGACGGTCACCCGGTGGAGCGAATCGTGCGTCTGCGGGTGACGGGCGTGCTGGAGGAAGCGGGCAGGCAGGAGGATTATACGCTCTACCTGGCACTGAACGATGTGCTGGAATTGAACGGCTGGTTTACCGGCCGTCGCCCCAACCCGGGTCGCGAGGGGTACAGTCAGGCGCTGGTCAAGGTCGCCGACCCCGACCAGGTGCTGGCCGTCGAGCAGGAAATCCTGAGACAGGGCTTCGTCGCCTACTCAGCACGCAGCATGCTCCAGCAACTCAACATCTTCTTCCTGGTTATCCAGGGCATCTTCGGCGGCATCGGGGCCATCGCGCTCATCGTGGCCGCCTTCGGCATCGCTAACACGATGACGATGGCCATTTACGAGCGTACGCGGGAGATCGGGCTGATGAAGGCGGTGGGGGCGACCAACCGGGACGTGATGTCCGTCTTCCTGGCCGAGGCGGGGGGCATCGGGTTGCTGGGAGGCATCGGGGGAGTGCTTCTAGGGATGGGCCTGGGGAAGTTGCTGGACCTCATCGCTGGCACCTACCTGGCGGCGCAGGCAGTACAAAGCGGAGCGTCACCCGAGGATGTGGTCATCTCCATCATATACACACCTTTATGGCTGCCCATTTTCGCGCTCCTGTTTGCCGCGCTGGTGGGCGTGGTCTCAGGGGTCTATCCAGCAGTGCGGGCGGCTTCCCTTAGCCCCATCGCCGCGCTGAAGTACGAGTGACTTTTTGGCATTGATCATCGGTTGTGCCACACTTTTACCCATGACCTCAAAACAGAAGCGCGTCATCGCTATTCTGGCCCTCGCCAACACCATTGTCATCCTGACCTTGGGGGTGTTCATGACACGCTCTTCTGACGCCATCCCCTTGCCCTTCTCAGGCTCCCGTGTCCCCGTACCCTCGCCAGGGGCCTGCCAGTGGGAAGCCACACGACTTCTGGCCCAGGCCGGGCTGGGCGGTACGGTGATGTTGACCCCTGGTGGCCAACTTCGCATTGAAATTGTCTACTCTCTTGCGCCGAACCAGAGGGCAGACGAGGCCGCCCAGTTGGTATGGATAGCCTTCGACATCGCGCTGGCTTTGCAGAAAGACGAATGCGGCTCCTTCACCCAGGTCGAGGTCGTGATCCTCGCCCAGGGCAGCCAAACCGATACGCTGATCAAGGCGAGCGTGAGCACAGCGGATCTGGTGGCCTTCGGTGCCGGTGAACTGAGCGAGGGGGAGTTCATCGAGCGCGTGGCCTATACGATTGATTATCGGTAGTTCAACCCCGGCAGAAACGAGGGCAGGGGGAACAACGCCGCAATGATCTCGCCCAAGGCGCCCGACGCAACCGGAGCCTCGTGTGCTACTTCCGCTGGTACGCCCATCACCAGCCGCGTCATTGTCGCCCCGTCGAGTTCGAGCCGTTCCTCTCCTCGCACGATGGCATATCGGTCCCCCTCCTGCTGGAACCGCAGGCCGCGCCGCTGGCTTCTCGTCAGCCGCGCTCGCACGTAGGGCCGCAGGTCCCGCATCAGACCGGGGAAGTTGACGATGCGCATGGTATGGCCGACGAGGGGAATATGATCCCCGGTGACACCCCGCTCGTGAAGGAGGTGGAGGAGGTCCACGTCCTGCCACGGTACGGCCAGCCGCAGTTCTCGTAGATTCAACCGCGCCATCACCTCAGTCAGTGCCCCGACCAGCGCCACCCGGCTGCCGGCGTACTCGATCACCTCCCGCGCGTCTGCGCCCGACTCGCCCCCATACTCCCACGGAAGGCCGGTGAAGAGATAGGCTACCGGCCGTCCCGTCGCTTCGATGATCCAGTCCTCCGCCTTGGTGAATTCCTCCGGTCGCCGGAAGTGGGCGGCAAACTCCTCCACGCGCCGCGCGAAGTGAACCGGCTCCGTCTGGTAGAGACGGTCACAGAGTGGGGCGTCGGCCTCGGTCGCCGGGCGCAGCGAAAGATCATCCACCCCCGGACGGAGTTGGCCGGGCTTGAGCACGATGTACTCGAACTTCTGGGCAGTGACGCAGCCGGCTCGAGTGTACAACCCTCGCATACCGGAGATGAGCATCAGCCGTGCACCCTCAGCCGTCAGTTTGCGCGTGCAGTAGTCGAGCAGACGGGTGGCCAGTCCCAGACCCCGATAGTCGGGGTGAGTGCACACGCCGCCGATACTGGCAACCCGCAGGAGGCTGCCATACACACTGACGCGGCTGTGGTAGACGCCGATCTGGGAGACGGGCACGCCTCGGTGGCAGATGACCTGGATGCCTCCGCGCCGGGGTGGGGTGTAGGTGCGAATCTCTTCCATCACTCCGGCCGCATCGGGGAAGCACAGCCCTGCCAGCCGCCCCGACGCCGCCAGTTCCTCCCGCCGGATCGGTCGCGGCCCATCCAACTCCCCTATCTTTAATCTTCGATCCCCGATCTCCACTTTTAATCCTCCAGCCGTTCCAGATGCGCCAGGCTCGCCATCAATCGCTTCAGCCCGACCTCCTCGAAGAGCACCGTCACTATCTCGTCGCCTCCATCAATGCGACTCTCCATCACCAACCCCTCGCCAAAGGTCGCGTGTCGCACCCGCTGCCCGACGCGAAATTGCGAATTGCGAACTTCTTCCTGCCTCCTGCCTCTTGCTTCTTGCCGTTTCCGCCACGAGCCGCCGACCAACTGCGGGGGGATATCGTCCAGGAAGCGGCTGGGCACCGAAGGTTCACTATCGCCGTAGCGGGTGCGCATAAAGGCGTAGGTCAGGTAGAGCCGATCCTTCGCCCGCGTCAGGCCGACGTACATCAGCCGGCGCTCCTCGGCCATCTGCTCCGGGTCGTCGAAGGAACGGATATGAGGCAGCATCCCCTCCTCCAGCCCGGTGATGAAGACGACGGGAAACTCCAACCCCTTAGCGCTGTGAAGTGTGAGCAGTGTGGGCGCGTCCACCTCATCGTCCAGGTTGTCCACATCGGAGACGAGCGCGACATCGGCCAGGAAATCGGTCAGCGTCAGGTCCTCGTACTCGGCGGCCACGTTGCGCAACTCCAGCACGTTGGCCCAGCGATCCTCTCCCTCCTCGGTGCCGTCGCGGAGATAGTCGGCGTAACGGGTGTCCTCCAGGACGCGATCTATCAACTGCGCCACCGTCAGGTGCTCCCGCGCCGCCATCCAGCCCTCCAGCAGTTCCAGGAACGATGCCAGCACCCGCCGCGCCCGCGTCCCCAGTTTTGGGCTTTGGGCTTTGGGATTTGGGATTTCCTTGAGCACTTCGTAGACTGAGACGCCCCGCTCCCGCGCCGCGTCCTCCAGCGCCGCCACCGTCTTCCGGCCGATGCCCCGGGGAGGGACGTTGATCACGCGGGCCATGCTCACCCCGTCGGTGGGGTTGTGGATCAGCCGCAGGAAAGCGATCAGGTCTTTGATCTCGCGGCGGGCGTAAAAGCGGGTAGCCCCGACCAGCCGGTAGGGCAGCCCGGCGCGGATGAAGGCATCCTCCAGAGCACGGGACTGAGCGTTGGTGCGATACATCACCGCGCAGTCGCCGGGACGCACCCCTTCTTGGGTTGCCAGTTGGGCGATGGTGTCCACGACGAACTGAGCCTCGTCGTCCTGATCGTAGGCTTCGTGGACGACGATCTCCGGCCCGCGCCCCCGCCGCGTGAAGAGCGCTTTGTCGGTGCGGTCGGGGTTGTGGCGGATGACGGCGTGCGCAGCATCCAGAATCGTCTGGGTGGAGCGGTAGTTCTGCTCCAGGAGGATGGTCACCAGGTCGGGGTGATCATCCCGCAACCGGCGGATGTTGCGATAGTCTGCGCCACGCCAGCGGTAGATGGAGTTGTGGACTACGACGCCATCGGCGATATAGTTGTGGACGATGTCAATGTCCAAATCGTAGATATCCCCCTCGTAATCGCTCCAGGTGACTTCGTTTACCTCGTCCTCCACGATACTGCCGTTGTGCAGCACGGCAACGAACATACTCGGATGGATGTGAGCGGCGGGATGAAAGTCGTATTTGAGAGTTTGCCCCCCAGGCTTCCTGGCGTCGGTCAGAAACGCAGCCTGATGAATCTCCAGCCCGCCCCCTGCGTCCGAGAGCGCCTTAGTCAGAGTTAGCGCATCTTCATAAGACAGTCTGCACGTCCCGATGTACCACGTGTTGCGCCGTCCTCTGCGCACCGAATACCCTTGATCCACCATCTGTTGCTTGAGGGATGGATCACTCGTGTTCAGGGCGATTCTATGAGCGTGCCAGGGGCTGGTCGCGCTGCTGCGGGTGTCGCCGAACAGCGAAAGGTTGACTACCACACGATGAGGTGCTCTCTCCCCCGCGATACCTCGGGGCCGGTGGTGAGGATAGTCGGGGTGCAGGTAAAGTTCCTCCATCAGCCGCTTGGCCCGCTCTCGTGTGTCTATTGAGGCATACAAACGGTCTATGTACTCCTGGGTGAAACGCATTCGCCGCCCGGCGGTGTGGAACACCATCGTTGGGATGCCATACTCGTAAGCAAAGTACTGCTCATAGTAGGCTGCCTCATCCTTTGTGTCGCACACCCTGAGCACCCAGATCTTATCAGCGTTTTCCTGGTTACCTCGGATGCTCAGCCCGCTGACCTTGTAGTCGCGTATGCCATCGCTGCGGGCACCTACGGTAGCGCCGATACGATACCCCTTGTCGTGCCGATACATCAGGTATACGTAGTACTTATCCGTGGGACGTCCCATCCGGGCAAACAGCACGTGGTTGGGGGTGGCTCGCAGCACGTACCCACCGACGGTGCGAATCTCTACCAGTTTACCGGCGTATGACTTTCGGTATACCTGTTTGACGGTGACCGGGATTGTCGCGCAACGCCCCGCAGCGGCCAGAATGACGTCACCTGCTTTGATCTCCTCGACCGGACGGACACCGTCTGGTGTGGCAACGGTTGTGCCTGTGGGCAGGCACTGATCCTCATCGGCCACGCAAAAGAGGTTGTGATGCCGCCCCGAAAGTTGCCGCAGCAGCACGTACTGCGCCTGATTGGTGTCCTGAAACTCATCCACCAGGATGTGCCGGTAACGCTCCTGGTATTTCGCCAACACGTCCGGGTTCCGGTCGAACAAGCGCACCGTCACCATCAGCAGGTCGTCGAAGTCGAGCCCGCTGTTGGCTTCCAAAAGCGCCTGGTAGCGCTCGTAGACCCGTTTGACGACCTCGCCGTAGTATGAGCCAGTGGAGTACGCCTCTGGCGGGATCAACTCGTTCTTGGCGCGGGAGATAGCGCCGTGCACCGCCTGGGGGCGGTATCGCTTGTCGTCGAGATTCAGGTCGCGGATGGCCTGCTTGACCAAGCGGAGTTGGTCATCGGCGTCGAAGATGGCGTAGTCGCGAGGGATGCCGGCGGCTTCGGCCTCGCGGCGCAGGATGCGGGCGCAGGTGGCGTGGAAAGTGCCCAGCGTGAGGCTGCGGGCACTGGAGGGGCCCAGCAGTCGCTCCAGCCGCTCCCGCATCTCGCGGGCGGCCTTGTTGGTGAAAGTGACCGCCATGATGCGCCACGGCGCAACGTCGCGCTCCAGCACCAGCCAGGCGACGCGGTGGGTGAGCACGCGCGTCTTCCCACTGCCCGGACCAGCCAGCACGAGCACGGGGCCGTCGGGGGCAGTGACGGCTTTCTGCTGTTGGGGGTTAAGTCCTTTGAGCAGGTCCATAATGTTGGGAATTAACCACGTTGCGTTTCCCGCAGCCGCTGCTGCCACTCGTTCAGCACTACCAGCGCCTGCACCGGCGTCAGATTGGCGATGTCCAGCCCGAACAGTTCCCGCACCACCGCCCAGACCACCTCGTCATCAGCAGGCACCAGCAGCCGTTCCTGCCCCTCTCCCACCATATACGACGCACTGATCTCTCGGAGTGCCCTCGCCCTTTGCTCCCTGCTCCTCTGCTCCCTTGCTCCCCTGCCCCCGTGCTCCCCTGCTCCTTTGCTCCCTTGCTCCCTTGTCAGCCGTGCCATCACCTCCCGCGCCCGTTCGACCACGTGGTCGGGGACTCCCGCCAGCCGGGCCACCTGGATGCCGTAACTGCGGTCGGCCCCGCCCTCCACCAGCCGGTAGAGGAAGACCACTCCCTGCCCCTGCTCTTTCACCGCCAGGCTGAAGTTCCGCGCCCCGGGCAGTTGGTCGGCCAGGCCGGTCAGTTCGTGGAAGTGGGTGGCGAAGAGGGTGCGTGCCCCGATGCGGTTGTGCAATTCCTCTCCCACCGCCCAGGCCAGGCCCATCCCGTCGTAGGTGGAGGTGCCCCGTCCCACCTCGTCCAGCACCACCAGGCTGCGGGGGGTGGCGTGGCGGAGGATGTAGGCGGTCTCGGCCATCTCTACCAGGAAGGTGGAGCGGCCCTGGGCGATGTCGTCGGTGGCGCCGGCGCGGACGAAGATGCGGTCCACCAGTCCCACGCGGGCCGACGCGGCGGGGACGAAACTACCCATCTGGGCCATCAACGCGATGAGGGCCACCTGGCGGATGTAGACCGATTTCCCGCTCATATTCGGCCCGGTGATGACCAACAGGCGGTGGCTCTCGCCGTCGAGGTGCGTCTCGTTGGGGACGAAGCGGGCCCCCTCCGGCATCATTCGCTCGACGACAGGGTGGCGACCCTCCCGGATCTCGATGACGGCGCTCTCGTCCACGACGGGGCGGGTGTAGCCGTAGCGGGCAGCCACCTCCGCCAGCGCCGCCAGCACGTCCAACTCGGCCAGGACCCGCGCTGCTCGCTGGAGACGGTCGGTGTGGGCTGCCACCTGCCGCCGCAACTCCACGAACAAGTCGTACTCCAGTTCGTTGGCCCGGTCCTCGGCGGAGAGGATCTCCGCTTCGCGGGCCTTCAATTCCGGGGTGATGAACCGCTCGGCGTGGGTGATGGTCGCCCGTCGTTCGTACTCCGGCGGCACGAGGTGGGCCTTACTGCGGGGCACCTCGACGAAGAAGCCGAAGACTTGATTGTAGCGCACCCGCAGGGTGGGGATGCCGGTCCGCTCCCGCTCCTGCGCTTCATACGTGGCCAGCCAATCGCGGCCCTCGGCGGCGGCTCGGCGCAGTCGGTCCAGTTCGGCGTGATAGCCGGGCCGGATGAGGCCGCCTTCTTTCAGGAGGATGGGTGGAGAATCCACCAGCGCCTGGCCGATGAGGGCTGCTACGTCTCTCAGTTCGTCCATGTCGTCGTTCAGCGCCCGCAGGCGCGGGGAGCGAGCCTGCGCCAGGAGTCGCTTGATGCGGGGGATGCGTTCCAGCGTCCGGCGCAGCGTTGCCAAGTCGCGTGCATTTGCTAGGCCGGTGCCCACCCGTCCCACCAGCCGCTCTACGTCGTGGAGGCCATCGAGGAGACGGCGCAGGTCGGCGCGGAGGAAGGGCCCTCTCCCCTCCCCTGTAGGGGTGGGGCATAGTTCTTCCACTGCATCCAGCCGCTCTTGAATGCGCTCCAGATCCAACAGGGGCTGCTGGATCCAGCGGCGCAGGAGCCGGGCCCCCATCGCGGTGACGGTGTGGTCGAGCACGCCCAGCAGGCTTCCCTCCACCTTCCCATCCCGCAGCGTACGGGTCAGTTCCAGATTGCGGCGGGTGACGCTATCGAGGCCAACGAAAGAATCCGGGCTATAGGTCTGCAGGTTGCGCAGGTGGGCTAGGTCGGAGACCTGGTTCTCTTGAAGGTAGCGGAGGGCGGCTCCGGCCGCAGCGATGGCCAGGGGCAGGTGCTCACAGCCGTAGGGTTCCAGCGAGGCCGCGCCGAAATGCTCGAGAAGCCGCTGACGGGCTGTTGCGGGGTCGAAACCAGATGGG
>QMOC01000018.1 GCA_003648085.1 Chloroflexota bacterium | reverse complement strand
GTTGCCAACTCGACCAGTTTAGATCAGTTGTACACACCAAGAAAGCCTGCTCCGCCCCTCGCGCGGCAGGCGAAGATGGTCGGTTCCCGGCCGGTCTGCTCCCGGTAGCGGCGGGGTACCTCGGCCTCGAAAGTGGGCACGGCCTCCTGGCGCACCAGTGCGACGATGCAGCCGCCCCATCCCGCGCCGGTCAGCCGCGCTCCAATCGTCCCCTCAACGGCGCGGGCCGCCTCCACCAGCGCCTCCAGTTCGGGGCAACTGATGTCGTAGTCGTCGCGGGCGCTGGCGTGGGCCTCGCTCAGCAGCCGGCCGACCGCCGCGATGTCGCCCGTCTCCAGCGCAGCGACGGTGGCCCGCACGCGCTCGTTTTCGCTATGGACGTGGCGGCAGCAGGCCCGCACGCGCAACTCGGCAGCGTCTGTGGGGAGCGGCACGTCGTTCAGGTCGGCTCCACGGGCGCGGGCCTCGGCCACGGTCAATATCTCCGGCAGAAGCGGGGCCAGTTCGGCCCACGCCACGTCCTGCACATCGCGCAGATGGGTGATGCCGGGGTAATGCGGACGCAGGCAGGCGACGCCAGCGCGGCAGGCGGCGACGCGCAGGTTGAACTCGCCGCGGACGTTGGCGTGGCGCACGCCGGTATCGGCCACCAGGATGCGGTAGCCCGATGGCAGCGGGACGTGGGCGAAGGTGTAGCGGTCGGGTCCCTGCGGGCGGCAGTCGAGAAAGAGAGCGTGACCGGGGCGGGCCAGGAGCGCGATAAACTGATCCATAATCCCGCCCCGCGTGCCCACGTACCACTCGGCCTCGCTGCACAGCCGGGCGAAGGGGACGGGGTCGGGTTGCCAGTCGTTGAGATGCGCCAGCGCCAGGGCCGCCACGACGGTCAGCGCCGACGACGAACTGACCCCCGCGCCGCGTGGGACGCCGTGGGGTGGGGCGCTCTCCACCAGCGCGTCCATCCCGCGCACGTGTGGGCCCACCTGCCGGGCGACCATCTGCGCCGCCCCGCGCACGTAGTTCGACCAGTCGCCCCGGGGGGCCGGGGGGATGGTCGGCCCGATGACGAAAGTGGACGGTGGGAAAGCAGGCTCGACGTTGTACAAGCGGACGACCTCGTCGGGGCGTGGGCGGGCGAGAAGCAGTACGTCGCGGTCGAGCGCCACCGGCAGGACGAAGCCGTGGTTGTAGTCGGTGTGCTCGCCGATGAGGTTGACCCGGCCGGGGGCGCGGAACACGTGGACGGGGCCGGGGCCATAGGTGCGCGCAAAGATCGCCAGGGCAGCAGAGTAGTGGGCCTGCTGCACCTTCGCCGCTTCACCGTAGATGCGCTCAAGGACGTTGGACAGGGACATGGGCTAGTGCTCGGTGCGAAATATAGTTGGAGGCCCAGCCTCAGCCGGGAAAACCCTGATGAATCAGGGCCTCCGTCGAGTTCCGTACCGGAAACCAGGCTACGTGAGAGTGTCGGATACCGGGATGTCGAGCGGGCCGACTTCCTGAACGACGACGTGGATGGTGAGTTCGTGTGGGCCGGGATCGAGCGTCTTGCCGGCGACGCGCAGTATAACGGTCGCGCCGATGGGAAAGAGGAGCGGCGCTTGGGCGGAGACCTGGCTCATCGTCCGCGGATCGCCGCTGGGTGGGACGACGGTGACCTGTGAGGGGTCTACCGGCTGACCGTCCACGTCTAGGCCGGTGAAGGCGACGATATTGGCGGGAGCGATGGTGTTCTCAATGTCAAAAGCAAATCCATCGCCCTCGGTACGCAGAGAGCCCTTGACGTAGAGCTTCTTGAGCACGAACGGTGGGATGGCGGGCATAACGACCTCCTTTTATCGTGATGCTAATGTTGTAGCACAGGGGTTGCGAGTTGGCAAGTTGGCTGGAGCGGCTATGTCAGCAGCAAGAGCGTGGCTGCCGTCGCTGCAACCAGCAGTGCAGACGGCGCGATGCGGCGGTAGATCGGCCCCCACTCGGCCTGAAAGTAGACGCGGGTCAGCGCCAGACAGAGGTGAACAGGGGAGAACATCACCCCCAGGAAACCCCCTGCCATCAGCCAGGCCACCCACGCCGGCGCAATGGTCCCCCCGTTCGCGACCACCAGTGGCAGTACCACCGGAAAGCCGATGCTGAAGGCTGCTGTAGATATTCCGGTCAGCAGGCCGGCGATGAAAGGCACCGCAAAGGTCACGGCCACCAGCGGGATGTGCAAGGCTGTGAGAGCATCCGAGGTGGCGAGAACAGCACTACTGTTATCCAGTATACGGCGGAAGGCCAGTGCGCCGAAGATGACCGCCACCGTCTGCCAGGGGATGCGCTCGCGCAGTACCGTCCGCAGGTCGCGCAGTGGGATGTGCTTGACCACCATCATCAGCGCGATGGTCACCAGTGCGCTGAGAACCAACCGGAAGCGCTCGTCAACGGGGAGGGTAAGTGAGAAGACGATGGTGAGCACTACGGGCCATACGCTCGTCGCCAGTGTGCGCAGGCTTCGTGCTCGAGGGGGCGAAGACGGATCGTCGGTGCCACGCCGGGGGAGTCCCAGCAGTCCGAAGAGCGTCCCGCTAACTACCGATGCCACAGTCAGGGGCCACGCTGCCCCCGCCAGTTGGGTCGTCGTGATGCCCAGCACCGCCGCTGCCAACATCATAGAAGGATAGACCGGGAAGATGTACTCCCAGATGTGGCGGAACCAGTAATTGATAAAGGTCTTGTGTTCCTTGTCCGCCCCTAGGCGGTCGCCTACCTCGTTCACCATCGGTGCCGAGAACATAGCCCCGCCCATCATCGGCAGAAGTCCCACCAGGGCCGGAAGTGCGGCGATGACGATACGCCCGTTGGGGATCAGCGCCTGGAGTGCTTCGACCATTCCTTTCAGTCCGGCGGTCTGACGTAGCAGTTCGCTCAGGGTCATAATCAGCACGACGGCCAGCGCGAGCCGGAGTGTCAGCAGGTCCACGGCGGTCAGGAGAACGTCACGCATGATCTCCGGCAGGGGGTAGCCAAAGAGGAGCCCGATTGCCACGGATGCAAGGATGAGCACCAGCCCCAGGTTCCACTTGCGGCTCAGGAGTATTACGATGCCGGCGAAGACGAGGGTCAGTTTAAGCAGGGCGATCACGATGAATCCTGTAGCAAATCTATGAGAGGATCACACTTCGTACACCAGGTCCAGGAATCCTTTGAGAAAATCACCTACCACACTCTTGAGGGCAACATTAGCGGCCATACCGTACACCGGAGTCATGCTCCCTCGCACGTCCGGATGCGCTTTGACGTAGTCCACAGCCGATTTCAGGTCGGCGACGAATCTTTCCGCAACACCTGACCGGGTGTGCCTCAGTGTCACGCAGATGTGCAGGCTTGGAGGCTTTTGGAGAGCGTTCAAGGCCCACCCCTTCTCGTTCATATAATCATTAATCGCGTAGACGTCCAACGTCTCCGATGCAAAGGCGATGACCCAGAGAGGGTCTCCGAGTACCTGAAGTTCTGGGATTTCCTCGATTCCTCTCTTGATCACCGAAGCCGTCTCCAGTATTCTCTTCGTGGCCTCCATGTACCCTTGCTCCCCCATTGCCACCATGGCTGCCCAACACGCGGCGCTCAGTCCGCCTGGCCGACTGCCGGCGAAGGTGGGGGTTAAATACAGACCGCCCGGCCAATCCGTGGTCACGTAGTACTGATAGTGGCGCAACTCCCGACCACGATACAGAACGACCGAGGTACCCTTGGCGGCATAGCCGTATTTGTGCGTATCGGCTGACATAGAGGTCACGCCTGGCAATCGGAAATCGAAGGGCGGCACGTCGTAGCCAAGTTTCTCCGCCCAGGGGAGCAGGAACCCGCCCAGACAAGCATCGGTGTGAAACCCTACCCCGGCTTCCCTCGCCAATTCGGACAGTTCCTCGATGGGGTCAATGATGCCGTGGGGAAATTGAGGGGCCGATCCCACGATGACGATGGTGTTCTTGGTGATGGCGTCTCCGGCTGCGGCCACGTCGGCCTTGAAGTCGGCGTCCACCGGGACACGGATCATCCTGATATTGAAGTATTGAGCCGCTTTGTCGAAGGCTGCGTGGGCAGTGGTAGGGGCAATCATTTCAGGCTCGGTGATTCCTTTTTTGTCTCTGGCCCAATCTCGATACGTCTTCATGGCCAACAGGATGCTCTCCGTCCCACCCGACGTAACGGTCCCGACGATTTCATCGCCGGTCTTGTCTGCGCCCAGCATATTCGCCGTCATCGCCACCACTTCCGCCTCGAACTTCGTAGTACTGGGCCACAGGTCGAGGTGGAGGGGATTGCTCTGCGAATTGATGGCATAGGCCCTGTTCTGAAAGGCGATGTGCTCGTCGTCACCGTGATACACAGCCCCCGAAGCGAAGCCATCTTTCCACCGTGCCTCCTCCCTGGCTTTGAACGCTTCCATCAGATTGATGATCTCTTCCCTATCGAGGCCGACCTCGGGAATACGATCGTGGGTGACGAAATCGTCCCTGTACGGTTTGAGGGCATGCCTCAGTTCTTCCATCATCCTGGCGAATTCGCTAGCATCCATCTCCCCCTCCCTATGTTGACAGCCCGGTTCCCCGATGTTACAATATGAACGAGGTGGTGAAGATGAAGACACTGACCCTTAAGGAGGCACAGGCCTCCTATCTCTGGAGCAAGTCGAGGAGGCGCTGGTTTATTACAGGTTGCACCGTGACCTCATTGAATCAGAGGCGCGGGAAGAGGCTGCGCGTTTGGCCGCAAAAGGATACATGGTGAAACCCGCTCTCACTCTGCAAATCGCACTTCATTGACCTCCCGGTACAGGTCGCGCAAGGAGCGGTAGAGCCGCTTGTAGGCTCGGAACAGGACGCCATAGACCTCGGCGTTACGTGCCTGGGGCTCGAACTCCCGCTCCACGCGCACGACGTTCTTGAGCGCCTCGAAGTCGGGGTACAGCCCCAGCCCGACGGCGGTGGTGAGAGCAGCCCCCACTGCCCCTGCCTCCTGAGGATTGACCACCGTCTCCACCCGCCGCCCGGTCACGTCGGCGATGATCTGCATCCACGGCGCACCCCGCGCCCCCCCGCCGATGACCCGCAGGACCGGCAGCGGGAAGCCGAAGGTCTTCTCCACGATCTCGACAATCCAGCGCAGGTTATAGGCCACCCCCTCGTACACCGCCCGCAGGAGGTGCTCGCGGGTGTGGTCGGCGCTGATGTTGAAGAAAGTGGAGCGCACCCAGGTGTCGGCGATGGGGGCTCGCTCGCCGTACATCCAGGGGGTGCAGACCAGGAAGTCAGAGCCGGGCAGGATGCTCTCCACGTCCCGGTCCATCAGCGCATAGACATTGGGGATGGCCGGGTCGGCTTGTTCGTGGCGGTAGAACTGGTCGGCGATCCACTTGAGGCACGCCCCAGCCGTCTCCATCTCGGCCAGGAGGAGCGCCTTATCGGGGTCGGCGGAGTGGATGCAGGCGACGCCGTGGCGACCGGTAGGGGTCTTTTCGGTCACCACTCCCACCCAGCCGGAGGTGCCCAGGTAGATGTGGCCTTCCCCTTCGCCGACCGCGCCGGAGCCGACCGCTGCTATTGGGACGTCTCCCCCGCCGCCGAAGACAGGGGTTCCCTCCAGCAGCCCGCACTCCCGTGCCGCCTCCGCCGTCAGTCCACCTGCCCGGTCAATCGAGCGCACCAGCGGAGGGAACTTCTCCGGGTCCAGCCCGACGTAGCGGATGATGCTCCGCAGCCAGTCCTTTTTCTTCAGGTCAAGCCCGAAGGCGGAGGCACACGACCACTCGAAGACCGTCCGACCGGTGGCCCGGTAGGTGAGGTAGCCGTTGACGTCCAGGAAGCAGGCCATCCCCTCGTAGACCTCCGGCTCGTTCTCCTTGAGCCAGAGCAACTTGGGCAAGCCGTCTTTGCCGGAGAGTTCTGCGCCGGCAATGAGCGCGAAGACCCGCTTGCCTAGAAACTTGCGCATAATCCGCTCCGCCTGCTCAGGTGCGCGCCCGTCCAACCAAATGATGGCCCGCCGCAGCGGCTGCTCGTTCCTGTCCATCGGGACGATGCCCAACATCTGGGTGGTGTAGACCATCGCCAGCACGTCCCGAGGCGCGACGCCGGATTGCTCCAACACCTGGCGCGTGGTGGCGGCGACGGCCTGCCACCAGTCCTCCGGCTCCTGCTCGGCCCAGTTGGGGCGGGGGTAATGGACCGGATAGGGCTGAAAGGCACTGGCGTGGATGTTCCCTTCCGTATCCACCAGCACCGCTTTATTGCCGCCGGTGCCCACGTCGTGGGCGATGATATACTGTGAGTCCATCCTGACGCCTCCGCTTTTCGCAGATCAAATTCAAAAACTGGACACTGGCGATTTTGCTCGTAGTAACGACTTCAGTCGTTCAGAGCGAGGCCAGAGCGACTGAAGTCGCCACTACGCCCTTCCCTCTCCTTGCGCGCCCCGGCGATGACCCTGTCCATATACCAGCGGACCAGGGCGAAGGCAGGGTTGGTGAGCCAGAAGTAGAGCGTGCTCTCGAAGCCAGGCGTGATGACGTAGCGATTCTTCTCGATGCCCCTGACCACCGCCTCTGCCACCTGCTCCGGCTTCATCAGACCGGCGCTGCTGGCGAGACGTTTGGTCTCTAGCGGCTTGAACTGCTCCTCATAGTGGAACTGCGGTGTATCGGTGTCGGGTGGAAAGACGATGGAGACGTGCACGCCGTGGGGCTTGAGTTCCGCCCGCAACACGTCGGAGAAGCCACGGATGGCGAATTTGGCCGCGCCGTAGGCGGTGTAGCCGAAGACGCCCAGGAAGCCGGCCACCGAGGAGAAGTTGACGATGTGCCCGCTGTGCCGCTCGATCATCAGCGGCGCGACCAGTTTGCAGGGATAGAGTGTGCCGAAGAAGTCCACCTCCATCGTGCGGCGGAAAATCTCGATGGGCAGTTCCTCGAAGTAGCCGGGGTGGGCGAAACCCGCCGCGTTGATCAAGATGTCGGGCATGCGCCCGTCCGCAGTGAGGGCGTTGATGGCGGCCTGGGCCTGCTCCCAGTCGGAGAGATCGGCGGAGAAAGCCTGGAAGACCTGGGCCCGATCCACCCGCACGGCTTCGAATTCCTCCAGCGCCGCGTCGAGCAGTGATTGCCGACGGGCGATGATGGTCACGTTGGCCCCGCGCTGCACCAGCAGCCTGGCCGTCGCTTTGCCGATGCCGCTCGACCCACCAGTGACAATGACATTTTTTCCGTAAAAGTCCATGCTTCCCTCATGTCGCAGTAATCTGCCTCGCCAGCCTGGCCGCGCCGCGCAGGACGAAGACCGCTGCTACCCCCGCCAGCCCCGTCACGATCCCGGCTGTCACAAAGACGGTCTGTACCTCTATCAGGGAACCGAGCAGGGCCGACAATCCTTCGGCCATAGCGGTAGCGGCGACGACGAGGAGGTTGACCGCCGATTGCACTCGCCCCCGCACTGCATTGGGTGAGAGCGCCTGGGTGATCGTATCCAACGCCCCCCGGGCCATCACAACGCACAGGCCGATGACGGCGACGCTGACCAGCACGACGGTATAGTTGGGTGCGAAGGCAAAGGCGACGATGGCCGCTCCCGCCAGGACCAGCATCGCACCCACGATGGTACTCGTCGAAAGCCGCCGTGAGAGCCGGTTGACCATTAAACCACCCATCACAGAGCCCAGGCCGAGCATGCTCATCGCGATCCCATACTCTAAACCGCTGGCCCCTAAGCGCGCTTTCAGGTGGGGGATGGCCAACAGCACAATCGCCCCAATCCCCAACGTGGCGATGGCCGTGACGACCAGTACCTGGCTCAGAGCCTGATTCTGGCGGATGAAGTTGAGCCCGGCTTTCATATCCTCCCAGACGCTGTTCTCCTCGGCTGTGTGTGGTTGCTCCGGTATCGTTTTGGGGATGTTCATCACAGCGATGAAGATGGCGGAGACGAGGAACGTCGCGCTATCAAAGAGGATGGCTGCCGGCATCCACAACTCAACCGCCACGCCAGCGACGGCCGGCCCTACGATCAGGGCGATGATGTAACTGCCCTGGATCAGACCGTTAGCCGCCAGGAGGAGTTCGCCCGGCACGAGATTGGGAATGACCGCGTTGCGCGCCGGATAGAAGAACACGCCCACTAAAGCCAGTCCCGCTGCCGTGAGGTATAGAATCCATAGGTGCTGGACGTTGTTGACGAGAAGGATACAGAGGACAATGAGCCCGCGCAGCACGTCGGACCCGATCATCACCAGTTTGCGGTTCCAACGGTCGGCCATCACCCCGCCCACCAGCCCGAAGATGAGTTGCGGGAGCGCAATCGAGATGGCCGGGATGAGCAGTGCCAGTGGTGACCTGGAGAGGTTGGAGATCAGCGTGATGGCTGCGATCAGCAGGCACTGATCGCCGACTTGGGAGAGCAACTGTCCGATCCAGAGCAGTTTGAAGTCGCGGTTGCGGAATAGTTCGTGGAGGGCCAGGTATTGATCTGCCGGGCGGGAAGGTAATAACTTCTCCGACACTCTACAGTCCCTTGTGAGATCCTGTTTGAAAAGTCAACAAGGTTAGTCCTCTCTTATTGACAGGACTTACGCAGTTCCGTTCATTCTCACCACGGAGACACAGAGGACACGGAGTTTCGCAGAGCATTTCAGGCCTCCCGGTGTTTCTCCGTGCTCTCCGTGCCTCTGTGGTATTCCATCTGCCACAAGTGCGTAACTCCTGTTGCAGCCCCGGTCGGCGTGCAATATTGTACACCATAGCGACGCTGACGCAAAATCGCGACTGCCCTGTCAGGTCGTCGTGCGCCGATGAGAATCGGCTCTTGGACGGGGGTGGGTGGTGAGTGTGCTCATCGTTGCGGGCAATGGGGGTCGGAGTCGCCGAACTCGCCGCCGAAGGCCATCGCTACGGCCGGGCAGCCCCGGCACAGGCTGAGATAATCGCAAGCGCGGCACGGCCCACGCATGGTGTCCTCCAGCGCCCGGAAGCGAGCGAAGATGGCCGACTCGCACCAGGCACGCATCACATCACCATCACCCACATCCGACCAGCGCACATGGCTGCACGGCAGCACGTCCCCCTCCTGCGTCACGGTGACGAACTTGCGGGCGGCCGAGCAGCCCCACACGCCGGCGCGGTAAAGAGTCCGGGGTTGGTGGGCGGTGAGGAGGAAGGTGAGCGAGGCGTCCACCGTCAGACGGGTTTCAGGTTGCAATTGGCAGCGCTTCAAGATGTACCCCACCTTCCGATAATCCCTTGCGGTGGGGGATTCGCGTTCCAGCCAGTCGCCCTCGGTGGTGGGAGGTTTGGGGCGCAGGAGGTTGACGGTGGCCGCTCCTTTGGCCTGCCCCAGATGGATGACTGCCTCCAGATCGTGAAGGCTGGAGCGGGTGAGCAGGAAGTTGATCCCGAAGCGCAGGCCCGCCGTCTGGCAGGCTTCTATAGCCGCCATCGCTTGGGCAAAGTTAGGGCGGGTGGCGCTGTTCGTCTCCTCTGACGCGCCGTTGAGCGAGATCTGCGCCTGGCCCAGCCCGGCCTCCTGCAACGCGACGGCCACTTCGACCGTCAGGAGGTTGCCGTTGGTCGTGAGATTGGGAACGATGCCACTCTGGCGGGCCAGGCGCACCATGTCGAGGAGGCGAGGGTGCAGCAGTGGCTCACCGCCGCCCAGGGCTATCTGGAAGACGCGGGCCTCGGCGGCCTGCCGCACCACGCGCTCGAACAGTTCGAAGGGAGCATCGGTGGCAGCGATGGCAGAACCAGGCCGGGCGGAGTAGAAGCAGCCGGCGCAGGCCTGATCGCAACGGCCAGTGACGGAGAAGTGGACCGTCTCCGGGGCCGCCAGTGCGCGGGGGGGGGCCGTCGTTGTGGGGGCCATGTCGCGCACTGCCGCCACCCGCTCCAGGGAGCCGTCGGACGGCCCCATCACCACGAAGCGATGCGCCCGCAGGTAGGTGACGAAGAAGGGCGAATAGTCGCGCCCTTCCCCCTTGAGCAGGAAGTAGAGCGCATCCAGCCCCTCCAGGTCCAGCAGAGCCGTCTCGGCCGTCTCCTGTTGAAAGAGCAGCGCCCCATTCGGTTCGGGACGAATGACCGTGTAAGGTGAGAGGGCAGGCATCAGTAGACGGAGTAAGTATCGAGTTCCACTCCGGCTTTCCTCGCTGCTAACTCCAACAGGTAGTCGTAGTAGGGGAAGATGAACTGGCCGTCGTCAAACCAGCGGCCGGTGACGGTGAAAGTGGCGTCGGGGTTGAGGCGCACTCGCAGGCTCAGGTTCTGGCGCTTGTTGATGTCCTCCTGCACATAGTCGCGCGCCAGCCCCCGGCCCATCCCTTCCAACTCATCCAGCAGCCCGACCCGTGCGTAATTGTCACGCACGAGTTTGTAGGCCCGCTTCGCTTCCCGAGGCTCGAGTTTGCTGGAGGGCACCAGAGAGCAGCCCAGGTAGAGCACGATGCCGTCCAGGGGGATCTCCTGCTCAGAGTAGTAGTACTGCTCCTTCACCAGGCTGCCAGACTCGAACTCCTCGTCGTAGCCGTAGTCTTCCATCATCTCCTTCTGCTCCTCGGTAAGTTCGAAGCGGAAAACCCCGGCCTCCAGCAACGCCTGTCGGTGGGTGCCGACGTAGTTGAGGATGGCCTCGGCGGCACGCACGCCGATGCGGCTGGCCTTCCAACTGGTGGGGTCGAACTTGGCGATCTGCTTCTCCAGGTGCTCCAACGCTTTGGCCGTCAGTTTGTCCGCCACATCGCCATGGGCGACGATGAAGTCACGCAGCCGAATCAGCGGCTCCTCGAAGAGCAGGTAGTAGGAGCGGGTGAAGTAGCCGGAGGTAAGCAACCGCCGCACCACCGTGCCCAGTTGTTCCGGCTGAGGAACTTGGGCCTCGTAGGCCGCCTCTGATGAGTCGATCTCATAACCATGCCAGTGTGCCCTGAGCATCTTAACCTCCTGGTCTGTCTGTTTAGAGCCTATCCCAAAGATGCTGTTTCAACCGCTTGGGGAACGACTGAAGTCGTTACTACGAATTTTTCGGATAATCTTATTATCCGTTTACCCTTGACGACTATCCCGACCAAGTGTGCCGGTAATCATTCGCTCACATAGCGGGCGAACGCTGTCTCGGCTAAAGGGCGAGGGGAGAGAGTGGCCTGCGTGGCGGGGGAGGCGAGGGGGGAGCCGTCTTCCGCGACCAGCCACACGTTCACCCGGCACTCCGCCCCGCGCTCGTCTGTGAAGGTGATAGCGGTGGCGTGGGGGGGGACGCCGACCGGCACTGTGGGGATGTCGGCCTGAAGCCAGGGCCGTTCGGTGTAGCGAGCCAACGGGCGCTGTGGGCCGATCACAGTGATGGTATTGGGGCCGGGCACTCCCGCAGCGGCGAAGATGGCAATCCACTCGCCGTCGGCGGACAATCCATACCGCACAGCGATAGCGCGGGCGTAGTAATCCAGCACAGTGGCCGCGTAACGGCGGGTGACCCGCAGGTGAACCTGGTCCCACCCGCCGTTATAGGCAGCCAGCGAGTAATATAGGTCCCCCTTGCCATCGCGGATGGTGTGGGCCAGTGCCCGCGCGCCCCAGAACACATTCGTCCACGGGTTCTCCAGTTCCTCGGCGCTCGGCCGCCATTCAAATGGCATCAACCCCATCAGTCCGATGGCTCCGGCTGGACCGTGCTCCTTGGGTCGGCCCATAGATTCTTTCCAGATCACAGCCGCGATGAGGTCAGGGTCCAGATTCCGCTCCTCGGCGTAGTGGAGGATGATGGGTTCCCAGCGGCTGACCGCATGGTTCCAGTAGGGGGAAAGAGCAGGTTCGTTGGAAGGACCCTCGCTCTGTGCGAGAGCAGGGTAGGGGAATGCAAGAACTGTTATCGCCGTCAAGAGAGCAACGGCGACGTTCAAGCGCCAGGGTCGCATTGGGGTACGGCTACTCCTTCACCCCCACCATAGGATGCGGGGGACCTGTATGTACTATATCGGAAAGTGTGTGCTTTGTCAAGGCGTTTGCTTATCCAGTTTCCGGTGCAAAACCCGACGGAGGCCCCGATTTATCGGGGTTTTCCCGGCTGAAGCCGGGCCTCCGGCTCTG
>QMOC01000017.1 GCA_003648085.1 Chloroflexota bacterium | reverse complement strand
CTTCGGAACTGCCCAGCGCGCCGGTGAGCGGCGACTTGCCCCCCACCCCGTGCCGCCCCGCGCCGGGAAAATTGCTGCCCTGCATAATGCCGGGCGCGAAGATGAGCAGGTTGTCCGGGCTGAGCGGGTTCGTTCGGGGCGGTAGGTCACGCAGCAACAGGTAAGACACCACCGCCCGCCCGCCGACCAGCAGGCGGTAAAAGTCGTCGTCGGGTCGCTCAACGCGGACGTCACCGGTTGTCAGATCCACATGTAAGATTTTGCCGTGTGTACCGCCAATCATTTTTCTACCTCCCGATGTGACCGTTCAATCGAAGATGAGCCAGGCGAACTTGCCGACGCCAAGCCGGAAATAGAGCACCGCCGCCAGGACGAACAGCAGTACAAAGAGGGCAATGACGGCCCAGTCTGCTCTCCGCAGGACCGATTCGTGCAAGTACGTTCGTTCGCTGCTGCCGGTAAAAGCCTTCGATTGAAGCACGACCTCCAGTTGCTGAGATTTGACCATCGCCCCCAAAATCAAGGGAATTGCTACCTTACTATAGACGCGCACACGCTTCACCGGCCCCATCTTCTCCACCGCCAGCCCGCGTAACCGCTGCGCCTCGATGATCGTCTGGATCTCTTCGAAGAGGAGCGGGAAGAAGCGCAGTGTGGAGGAGAAGATGAAGACCAACTTGTAGGGAACCTTGGCCCGAACGAGCCCCACGATCATATTGTCCACCTCGGTGGTGAAGATGCCCAGAGGGATGACCAGCATCAGGGCTAGGGTCTTGAATATCACCGCCCATCCGTACAGCAATCCCTCCACCGACATACCTCCGCCGCCGATCAGCCACCAGTTGGCAGGGAAGGTGAAGAGAGGCGTCAGCACTTCTTTGCCCGTGAGCGCCTTGACCTGGTCGGTGTTCCAGAACCCGTGGGTGATTAGAAGCAAAATGTAGAACGGGATCATCACCCTGACGACCGTCTTAATATAGGCCGCTTTAACTCCAGCCAGGAGGCAGGCGATCACGAGGACGAGCGCCAGCGCAGCCAGTGCAATAGGGCTCTCCCAGACAAAGGCCACGGTGCTGATGACTGCGATCATCAGCAACTTGGGCCGGAAATCGAGGCGTGTGAAGAGCGAGTCACGCTCGACCGTTTGGAATCTCATCATTCTTCGAGGGTAGAAAGCAGTCGGCGACTTCCCTGGGGGTGAGCAGTTTGAAGTCACGTCCCTCCCGTCGGGCGAGGCGCTGGGCCAGCAGAACCGCCTGGGGCGGGCTGAGGAAAGTGGACCTCAGGAGTTCGGCTTGGTGGTAAACCTCTCGGATCGGGCCATCGAGCAGAATCATCCCCTTCCCCATCACGATCACTCGTTCGGCGTACTCAGGCATCAGATAAAGGTGGTGGGTGATCACGATCACCGTCTTGCCCATCCGATGCAACTGCTTACTGATGTCCAGGATGTACTTCGCCCCGCGATAATCCTGGCCCGTGGTAGGCTCGTCAAAAATGATGATCTCGGGGTCCATCGCTAGGATGGCAGCGATCACAACCCGGGCCCGATCCCCTTTCGGGAGGGAAAAGGGATGTGCGTCGCGTACCTCCAGCAATCCTAAGCCATCCAGGCTTCCAGCCGTGCGTGCTTCGACTTCCTCCCTGGGGTAACCCAGATTGACCAGAGCGAATGCTACCTCATCGCCAACCGTGGCGTTGAAGATCTGGGTATCGGGGTTCTGAGCGACGTAGCCGATGCGTCGGGCCAACTCGCTCACAGTGAGTTCCCGTGTGTCAGCGCCGTCCACCGTGACGAGCCCCTCCGTCGGTTTCAGCAGGCTGAGAAAGTGTTTGACGAGGGTGGTCTTGCCGGCACCGTTCTGGCCGATGATGAGCACGTATTCTCCGGCGCGGATGTCCAGTGACACCCCGCGCAGCGCCTCGGTGCCATCGGGGTAGGCATATCGCAGGTTCCGCACGGAGAGGAGCGGATCGCCGCTGCGCGTCAGCGGCTCAGGGAACACTTGCGGGGGCGCTATCCTGCACTCTCCCCGCAAGGAGTCGAGTGCACGCAGGGCCTGCTCAAGCCGCACCGGCACATTGGGCACCGGGATGCCGGCCTTTTTGACCATGTAGAACGTGGTGGCGACCTGGGGCGGTCGTAGATTATGCTCATGCAGAAGTTCAACCTGGGAGTAAATCTCATCCGGTGTACCAATGGTGATCAATTCGCCGTGGGATAGAAGGGCAATCCGGTCGGCGTACTCGGCCATTTGCTCCGCGGCGTGGCTGGCCATCAAGATCGTCACCCCAAGTTCTTCATTGAGTTCACGTACAACGGCAAATACTTCCTGTTCGCCGATTGGATCGAGTTGGGAGGTCGGCTCATCCAGGACCAAGAGGTCCGGCTGCATCGCCAGCGCAGCAGCGATAGCCAGCCGTTGCTTCTGGCCGCCCGAGAGTTCGTGGGGGTGCTTCTGCTCGGTGCCCTCCAGACGCACGGCGGCCAGCACGCGCGGGATACGTTTGAGTATCTCCTCACGCGGCACGCACAGGTTCTCCAGGGCGAAGGCGATCTCATTCTCCACCGAGGTGGTGATCAGTTGCGTCTCGGGGTCTTGAAACACCGCCCCTACGTGGCGGGCTAGCCGGCTCACTGGATGAGCGAGCGTATCCAGGCCCGCTACGGTGACCCGCCCGAAAAAACGTCCGCCGTAAAACTGAGGCACGATCCCGTTGAGCGTCAGGCAGAGCGTCGTCTTCCCTGCGCCCGTCGGCCCGATCAGGCCCAAGAATTCGCCCTCACGGATCTCGAGCGAAATATCGCGGAGGACCGGCTCTGGTGAGCGCGGGTACATATAGGAGAGCCTGTCAAAGACCGCAATCGGAGTACCCATGACAACGGCCTACCCCCCGCGGGTGACTAAACCTGCGGGGGGTCTTCTGGCACTAATAGATCGCTTCGGTTGGCTTGACTAACCCAATGGCACGCAGACCGGCGATCACGCCGCTGCCGATCACAGCGCCGGTCAGACAACGGAACAGGTGCTCCATCGGGATGACCGGGATGAGGGTGATCCAGACCTCTTCAGGCCAGTTGAACATAAAATATAGGATGACGGTCACGCTCAGATGTGAAATCCCCGCGATCATCCAGGTGCCGAGGAACAGGCCAGCGGCGATCAGGCCGATGTTCTTGCTATTGATCCAGCGGGCGAACAGGGTTCTGGTCGGCAACACATACAGCACGATACCGGACCAGTCCACGAATGAATTCAGGAGCGCCACAGCGACGCCCACGCCGTTCAGGAAGATTGCCCGGCCGATAAACAGAAGAAATTCGATGATGAACAGCACGGATAGTGGGATCCACCATCGCCTGCGCTTTTCCCTCAACGTCATAGAGCCAGCAGCGAAGCCCGCGATGACCGCACCCCATACCGAGGCGGCCGGCACCGGGCCGGCAGTGTGAGGAGCCAGAAAAACGCCGATCAGTCGGCCGATGCCGCTGGCAATTGCCCCGGCGATTGGCCCGAGGATCCACCCGACGAGCGGATAAACACCCTGGCTCATCGGGAAACTACCCCCAAGGGCTAGGATGGCGGAGAAGGGAATAAAGGACAGGGCGGCCACTACAGCGGCCAGCACGACGATGTAGGCAATCGGCGCGCCGTCAATGGTCGCTCCGCTCAGGAATCTGACTTCACGTTCCTCACCGGTGGGTCTCTGAGACATAGTTTACACCTCCTTGGGTTTAGGATTTATCAGTAGTTTTGCAGATTTTACATCCGGGGTCTTGGAGGCCCATCTCCGAGGCTCGTAGCCCCCGTCCCGGGGGCGTCATGGGCGGATTTTGCCCCGCTTTTGGTCGCCCCCGAGGACGGGGACTGAGAGCGCGTAAAAAGTATAGAGTTCTCAGCCGGACGCTACCCGTGCCTTCTCACAAATCGGCGCATGCGCTCCAGCGCCTCCTCGATCTTCTCATAGGCGGTGGCGTAGGAGCAGCGCACATACCCCCGCCCGGCCTCACCGAAGGCGCTGCCCGGGACCACCGCTACTCTCTCCTCGTGCAGCAGTTTCTCGGCGAACTCGTTCTCGTCCATCCCCGTGATCTCGACGGAGGGGAAGGCGTAGAAGGCGCCCTGCGGCTCGAAACACTTCAGGCCAATCTCATTCAGCCCGTCCACGATGAGCCGGCGGCGACGGTCGTATTCGGCCACCATCTCCCGTACGAAGGGTTCCCCTTCACGCAGCGCCGCCAGTGCTGCGTATTGTGAGACGGTCGGCGCACACATAATCGTGTACTGGTGCACCTTGCGCACCATGCTCAGAATCTCGGCCGGGGCGGCCATGTACCCGATGCGCCAGCCGGTCATGGCGTAAGACTTGGAGAAGCCTTGCAATAGAATGGTACGGTTGTACATCCCCGGCAGGCTGGGAAAGCAGACGTGCTCCACGCCGTAGACCAGCCGGTCGTAGATCTCATCGGAGATGACCAGCAGATCGTGCTGCTTGGCGACGGCAGCGATTTCGTTGAGGCGCTCTCGGCTCATCACCGCGCCGGTGGGGTTATTGGGATAGCCGATGAGCAAAACTTTCGTGCGGGGGGTGATGGCGGCTGCGATGGCCTCGGCCGTGACTTGGAAGTCATTCTCGACCGTCGTCGGTATGATGACCGGCGTGCCCCCGGCGAAGATGACCTCCGGTGCATAGGAGACGAAGCAGGGGTGAGGGATGATGACCTCGTCGCCGGGATCGAGGGTGGCGGCCAGTGCCAGGTAAAGCGCCTCGGAGACGCCGACGGTGACCAGTATCTCACTGGCCGGGTTGTAAGTCTGGCCGTACATCCGGTCAAGATGCTCGGCGATGGCGCGGCGGAGTTCCATCAGACCGGAGTTGGAGGTATAGTGGGTCTCCCCGCGCCTGAGGCACTCGATGCCGGCCCGCACGATGGGCTCAGGCGTGTCGAAATCGGGTTCGCCTATCCCGAGACTGATGACGTCCTCCATCGTGGCGGCGATGTCGAAGAAACGACGGATGCCGGATGGGGGGACAGAAGCGATGCGCTCAGAGACAAAGTTGCGTATGCGGTGCATGGTTTCCTCCGTAGTTACATGTTGTATGGAATTACCCGGCAGGATTTGCGCTGTCTGCGGGAATCCTGTGGACAAGATGGCATCTTGTCTTGCGTTGATTGCGGCCGGAGGCCGCGCTATGTTGTGTGATAGGCAGGTTCGGGGCAACGCCATTCCTCCGACCAGTTGTCGCCGAGGACCGTGAGTATGCCGCAGCCGTGGCATTGCTCTCGACAATCCACCAGCGTCTCCCCGCGCTGACTGCGCCGGTACTCTCCCAGCAGGAATTTCCTGCTCACCCCGGTGCTGACGACCTCCCAGGGGAAGACCTCATCAGGTGAGCGTTCGCGACGGGCATAGAAATCGGGATCAAGTTCGGCCTCGGCGAAGGCCCGCATCCACGCGCTAAAGTCCCGTATCTCGTCCCAGGCGTCGAAGTGCGCCCCCAGTTCCCAGGCCCGCCGCACGACCGTGCCCAGCCGCCGGTCGCCCCGCGAAAGCACGGCCTCCAGCAGCGTCGCTTCGGGGTCACTGTAGTCCAACTTCAGACCCCGCCCGCGAAGATGCCGCCGCAGGAGTGCTTGCTTTTCGTGAATAGAAGGGGTCGGCTCCAGCCCTACCCATTGAAACGGCGTGTGTGGCTTGGGCACGAAGGTGTTCACGCTGACATTGACCTGCGCCCGTCGTCCGTGCACCTTCCGTCCCGCCGCCCGCACTGCCCGCGCCAGGTCGGCGATGGCCCACACGTCGTCCATTCGCTCCCCTGGCAAGCCGATCATAAAGTACAACTTGATCGTGCGCCAGCCGCGCTCGAACACCTCCCGCGCTACGTCAAGCATCTGCTCGGTGGTGATGGGCTTGTTGATGATGGCGCGCAACCGCTCGGTGGCCGCCTCCGGCGCGAAGGTAAACCCCGTGCGTCGTCCCCGCGCAATCGCCTCCGCCAACGTGACCGAGAAACTGTCGGCCCGCAGCGCAGGCAGCGAAATGGAGAGGTGCGCGTCGCCAAAGCGCATGGTGAGGGCTTTCACCAATCCACCAATGCCAGAGTAATCGGACGAAGAGAGGGACAGCAGGCCGACTTCCTCAAAGCCGGTTTGGGGCAGAATGGCCTCAACCGCCTCCAGCACCTCCTCGACGGGCCGCTCCCGCACCGGCCGGACGACCATCCCGGCGTGGCAGAAACGGCAGCCACGAGTGCAACCGCGCTGGATCTCGACCATTGCCCGGTTGTGGGCTACATCCACTGTGGGGACGATGAGCCGCGTCGGCGGCGGGGGCAGGACGGGGACGACGCGCTTGAGGACGGGCAAGCGGGCTTCGGGGACGTTGGGCTCGACGGCGGCGACCGTGCCGTCGGCGTTGTAGCGCACATCGTAGAAGCGCGGCACATAGACGCCGGGGATGCATGCCAGTGCCCGCAATTGCGCCTCCCGCGATTCCCCGCATATCTCCCGGTAGGCCCGCACCACCTCGACAATGGTTTCCTCCCCATCGCCGATGACGAAAGCGTCCACGAAGTCGGCCACCGGCTCCGGGTTGAAGGTCGCGTGGCCGCCGGCGATGATGAGTGGATGCCGTCCGTCCCGTTCCTCGGATCGCAGCGGGAGGCCCGCCAGATCGAGCATCTCCAGCAGATTGGTGTAGAGTTGCTCGTAGGGGAGGCTGACGCCGACGATGTCGAAGTCGGTCAAAGGCCGTTTGCTTTCCAGGCTGTAGAGCGGGGTACGTGCCTGGCGCAGCGCCGCGATCATATCCACCCACGGCAGGTAGGCTCGCTCGGCCAGCACGTCCGGCAGCGCGTTGAGCACGTCGTAGAGGATCGCCAGCCCCAGGTTGGACATACCCAGGTCGTAGATGTCGGGGAAGGCCAGGCAGACCCGCGTGGGCGTGGTCTCCCAATCCTTGGCGACGCTGTTGTACTCGCCGCCGACGTAGCGCCCCGGCTTCTGCACTGTGGGCAGGATGCGCTCCAACCGGTTCAGGTCAATCTGCATCGTATGGGTCCACTCGTCTTAAACCGACAACCTGAATGGAACGCGGGTGAACGCGGATTCCGCAGATAAGGGAATCAGCGTGGATCAGCGTTAATCTGCGTTCAGAATCCTGCTCAGCCCGCGATCACCTTAACCAGAACTCTGCGGCGGCGTGGGCCATCGAACTCGGCCAGGAAAATGCCCTGCCAAGTGCCCAGCACCAGTTTACCTCCGGCAATTGGCACGAACTGCGACGCGCCTACCAAGGAGGACTTGAGATGTGCGGGCGAGTTCCCCTCGCCGTGGCGGTATTCCGGCCGTCGTGGGGAGATCGCATCGAGTCCTACGCCGATGTCGTGTTGGACATCGGGGTCCCAGTTCTCGTTCAGGGTCAGGCCGGCGGTAGTATGAGGGCAAAAGATGAAGCATATGCCCTGGCGCACCCCGCTGCGGCTGACGATGGTTTGCACCTCAGCGGTGATGTCGTGGAAAGCCTGGCGGCCCTGCGTCGAAATCTCGATCTGTTCCATGCTTGTATCCTATGTCTCACATCTCACGTTTCACGCTTCACATTCTCAGTATGCAACTACTCAGCCGTTCCGCCAGATTTGAGATCGGACGCAGATTAACGCAGATTTCCGCAGATCAAATTCAAAAATCAGCGTTTGGCGGCGTTCGTCTGCGTCCTAAAGGATGCGCTCCAACGCCCTAACTGAGGTCGGCTGAGCAGTTACCTCAGTATAACACTTTGCGCGTAGTTTGACAAAAGGGGAAAGGCTGGTAAAATTGGGTTCGCATGGCCCCATCGTCTAGTGGCCTAGGACGCCGGCCTCTCAAGCCGGAAACAGGGGTTCGAACCCCCTTGGGGCCATTCCACCAAATACTGCATCGAGATTGACCTCGTCGCTGCGGCTGAGGGGTGGGAGTGAAGCATTGGCTATGTCCCACCGGTCCCACCACCGCCCCACCTCACCAGGTGGGGCTTTCCGTTGGTTATAGCGATTATAACAGTTATAGCCATAGGGCGGGGAAGTGTAGCATAGTGCTACGGTGCTACACTTGCTACACTTCGCATCCCATATTATGGCTTTCTCCCTTCCGCAGAACCGGTAAGACCGGTAAGAGTGGTAAGTGACAATGCCTGACGACTTCAATCCCATGGAATGGATCACCACTAAAGAGGCGGCGGAACTGACGGGATGCCACGTTAAGCATATACGCCGCTTGGTCAAGGAAGGCAAGATAACAGGCACAAAGCGTGGCAGGCGCGATTGGTGGGTAGACAAGGCCAGCGTCAAAGCCTACATCGCCGAGATGAAGCGACTAGGGCCCGCAAAACATAATCCCTAGTTTTTGAGGGTTGGCTGCCTGGCGAGCCACCGGCACGCTCTTCTGCCCTGTGCCGCCATCCCTGCTCTCGCTCGGGCAGCTATCTCGTATCCGGATAGTATTGTAGGGCGCGATTTCAATCGCTGTGCATCCCATTCAGCGACTCTCCAGCGCCTCCAGATTCCTGCGGGGCAAGTCCCACTCTGGCGAAAGGGAGATAGCACGCTCGAAGTATTCGCGGGCGGCCTCCAGGTTTCCCTGCTCGCGAGCGACCACGCCGAGGTTGTTGTACAGACGGGCGTCGTCAGGGGCTTGTAGCAGCGCCCCTCGTAGCACCGCCTCGGCCTCGGCCCACGCCTCCATCTGGATAAAGGCCGCACTCTGCCCCACGGCCACGTCGGCCGGCGAAGCACCGAGAGCCTCCGCTCGCTCGAAAGCCTGTAAGGCCCCATCGGCATCCCCCTCATCCAGCAACAGGTCTCCCAGGCGCAGCCAACGGGCCGGTTCCTTCGCCCGGGCCAGCATATCCTCTGCCTTGGCGGTCTGATCTGGGGGCAGCAGGCGGAGGGCCTCCTGGAGGTGCTGGGTGGCCAGATCGGGGCGGTCCAATTGCAGATAAACGGCGCCCAGGTTGAGATGGGCCAACGGTTGGTTTGGGTCGCGCCGGAGGGATTCGTCCAAAAGTACGTGCTCTGCCTCCTGCCACTGGCCTTGCTCCATAAGGGTTCCGGCCAGGTTGTTCCAGAACAGGGCGTTTCCGGGTTGCAGAATGGTGGCCTTTTCAAAGGCAGCCTGGGCCTCGGTGTAACGTCCCAGATAGAAGAGAGCCAGTCCGGTGTTGTTCCAGGCCATTCCGCTGGTGGGATCCAGGTCGGTGGCCCGTTGGGCGGCCTCCAGGCCGGCCTCGGGGTCGCCTTGTTCGCTATACAACCGCGCCAGGTTGGTGAACGGCACAGAGGAGAGGGGAGCGCGGCGGCCCCCCCACTCCCACAGGGTCAGGTCGCTGCGCCAGAAAGGAAGCACCGTCTGGATGATAAGCACGCTGGCCGCCAGCCACAAAGGGGGAAGCATCTGTCCCAGGACGCCACCTATGGATGAGGGACGAGATTTCCACGCTGCCAGAGGGCGCAGCAGGGGGACGGCCGCCAGCGAGAACAGTGTCAGCGGGAAGAGCAGGAAACGCTCGGCGATGAACGCTCCACCGGTCAGATCCAGCGGAAGAATGTTGATCACCGGCAGCAGGGAAAGGGTGCCGGCCACGGCCAGCCAACCGGAGCGGGGGGCCTTTCGCACCAGCGCCACCAGGCCGGCTACTAGTGCCAGAACCGCAACCAGCGACGCCCACGCCGCAGGGTCATCGGTTGGAATGGGCAGGGTGCTGTAGTGGATGGGGGTAAGGGTGGTGAAGGGCCAGACGATCAGAACCCCGTACTCTGCCAGAGAGCGGGCTACCAGGAGCAGGTGTTGGAGCGGGCCACCCGTGGGAATGCCGGCCAGGGGCAGCAGCAGGTAATGCAGGGAGACGATGCGAACGTACAGGTAGACGCCCCCGCCGGCGAGCAAGGCCCCATAGGTGATCAGGTCGCCCGACTGCCGGAGGCTGTGCCAGAATTGGGAGAGCGGCCACAGGCGACGTCCTCTGGTGGCCAGGTGCCAAAGAGGCAGGACGACCGCAAAGGCGACTGCCATCTCTTTGGTCAGAGCGGCCAGCAGGAAGGCCAGCCCCACAGTCAGCGCGCGCGCGACGGGGTGCTGGCGCAGGGTTATGTCGGCCACCAGGGCCAGGAGGAGAAAGGCCGTCAGCAGCAGGTCAAAGCGGCTGGAGATGAAAGTTACCCCTTCCACCAGGGCGGGATGTAGGCCGTAGATCAAGCCGGCGCCAACCGCAAGCCAGGCACTCCTTGCGTCGTTACCCTCAGCCGACCACAGATAGCAGGCCAGGATGGCGACCAGGCCGGTGTTGAGAGCGTGCAGCAGGATGTTGGTCAGGTGGAAGATGGTGGGGTTCAGGCCGCCCAGTCGTAACTCCTCGATGAAGGTCAGCAGAGCGAGCGGGCGGAAATAATTGGGTGAAATGACGAAGGGCTGGCGCAGTGTTTCCACCAGGAGGGCCGGGTTACGGTAGAGCGGCATGTCGGATAGGAACGTGACGTCGTCCCAGACCAACCCGTTCTGCAACGCCGGCAAGTAGACGAACAGCACGATCAGCGCCGGTACTGCCGCCAGCCAGCGGCGGTCTATCTTCCCGAACCACCTGGACGCTAGCAGACTGTGCATCATTGTCAACTCACGTGATCAACCGACCCAATAGTTATTGATATGCCTGATCAAAAAGATGATCTGCAACGAAAACAGAATGCCGATTGTAAGCCACCTGACCCCTTTCCATTTGTCTTTTGAGAGGACTTCAGCAGCCGCAATGAACAATGGAAAGACGGCGACCAGAAAGCGCGTGTAGGACCAAAATGTACCCGTCATCGGGGGTACAATACCCGCTAGGATAGCAAACCAGAAATACCTCCTGTCAGTTCTCCATATCTTGAACAGAAAAACGACGAGAACCACAAACCATAGGCGGTCGAAGGCAGAGTAAAGAGTCCCGTGCAAGTACCTAATATCGGCGAAAGATCGCACAAAAGCAGGCAGATCAAGAAGGCTCGATATCGAACGTTGACCGATGAAGTATTTCTCAGCCTCGATTCCCTCCAATGGATTCCCCGTTGAAAGGTACATGATAGCGAAGTACATAAACATGCTCGCTACCGGTGCCGTCAGGTATACCAAGTCCTCAAGTCGCACCTTGCCCTTTTCTCTCCATGATTGATAGATGTCATAGAAAAACGGAACGACAGCAAAAAGGCCGGGCTCTCGTGCGAGGGGAAGAAAGAAGGACGCGAGGGCAGCTAAGAGGTAATCACGACGGTACAAGGCGATGAAAAACACCATGGTTAAGAGAAGGAAAAGGGATTCGGTGTACGGAAAAGCGAAAAACAAGGCACCCGGGTAAGCCACAAGCAACAGAGTGGAGAGATCGGCAACGTTTTCACCATGATAATTCCACACGAAGTAATGAAACAGAAGTAACCCGATCAGGGAGAAGAGATTGGACAGCACAAGCGCCGAGATGAGGTGATCACCCAAGAACAGAAAAGATCCCAGTCTGATGCAGATCGGCCAAAGGGGGTTAAGAGCGTTGGAGATTGCACCGGGTTGGTAGCCCATCTCACTCAGATAGAGATAATGATTGCCATCCCAGGTTTTGTAAGCACTGGCTAAAGAAGGTGGATCGTCGGGCGGCCAGTGGAAGTTCTCGTGATAGATCTCTGTGGCAAAGATTGACGGGAGAAGTTGGAAAGTCAGATACACGAGGGCAAGCAGGTAGACTTTATACGAGAGAAGAGGCAGGAGCAGCCTTGTCCACTTATACTTTCGGCGCTCGGCGTTCTCGAGGGCTGTAACGGCTTGCTCCACGTGATCCATAAAGATAAGTTCTCCTCCAGATTGTGGTCGAGAGCGTCCGTTCATCCACCGCTGGTCGTCAGGCGGCTGCTGAAGGTAATCCCAGTATAGCGCAACCCGGTGCGGAAGTCAAACTTCGCAGCGCTATCATTGCCAGCGAGAGCGGTCGTTCCGCCGAATTCACGTGCCGACTTGCGTCTTAGAGCCTTATGTGGTATAAAAGGGTTACATGCCCCCGTAGCTCAGTAGGATAGAGCACCGGCCTCCGGAGCCGGTGGCCCGCGTTCGAGTCGCGGCGGGGGTACAG
>QMOC01000016.1 GCA_003648085.1 Chloroflexota bacterium | reverse complement strand
TCTGCTCTTGCTCATTCTTTATTGTTCATTGTTCATTTTCCTGGCTGCCAATGCCTACCGCGACCTCCGCGACTACTTCACCGTCTGGCCGCAGCAGAGCATGGTGCGCTTCCTCTACCGCGCTGACTACCGCGATGCCGCCCGATACCTGGATGCCCACCCTGAGATCACCGACGTCGCCATCTCCAGCACCCTCCTGGGCCCCTGGGATCGCCTGGCGTTGGAGGTGGACACCCAGCGCGATGATGTCAACGTGCGCCTGTTCAACCCCGAACGCGCCCTGCTCTGGACCGCCGGGGACGCTCCCTCGACTGTGCTGCTCACTTCCTTCCCTCGCCCGGCCCCGCCGATTGACGGCTTCCTGGAGGAGGCCGAGCCGCCGGAAACCATTTCGCCTCACCTCACACTTTATGCAATCCGCAATCCGCAATCCGCAATCTGCGATCCGCAATCTGCGGTCTGCAATCTGCAATTCACCAACGGCCTGGAACTGCTCGAGGCCCGCTGGGTGGACGAGGAGCCTCTTCTGCTCACCACCTGGCTCGTCGCCGCGCCGCTCGACCTGCCGCCCATGCCCATCGTCGCCAATCCGCCCCCGCCAGGTGTCTACTCCGGGCCACGGCTGGCTATCTTCACCCACCTCTTAGCCGCCGATGGCACGTTTCTCGTCGGCGATGACGGCCTGTGGGTGGATCCGCTCACACTCCGGCCGGGCGACCGCTTCGTCCAGATCCATCGCTTCGCGCTTCCCCCCGCTGCGCCCGCCGGACCGTACGTGCTGGAGTTAGGACTGTACGACCCCAGGACCGGCGAGCGGTGGCCGGTTCTGGGCAGCGATGGACAGCCTGGCCTCGATCGTCTCTTGATCCCTATTGAGGAGGGACCGTGAGCCAATCTCCGATCTCCAATCCTGGTTCCCGCCACCGTCCTTTGCTGTTCTCCCTCCTCCTCACCGCCTACTTGGTACTGGCCGTGGCCTACAGCCTGGCCGACCCGCTGTACGAATCTACGGACGAACTGCGTCACTTCCGTTACGTGCGGCATCTCATAGTCTACCGCAGTCTACCCGTGCAACGGCCTGGTGCTCCGCGTGCTCAGAGCCATCACCCGCCACTCTACTACACCCTGGGCGCACTGGTCAGTTGGTGGGTGCCTGTCGTGCGGGAGGTCTACTACGAGCCGCCCATCAACCCCTACTGGGCCTACCGCTACTGGGAGGTGAGCGACGACAACAAGAACCAGTACCTCCACGGCAACGACGTAGTGCAATTTGGCAAATTGCCCCACTTCCACGGTGTCACCCTGGCAGTCTACCTGGTGCGCTGGATGACTGTCCTCATCGGCGCGGGCGTCGTTTGGCTGACCTACCGCATCGGGCGCGAAATCTTCCCAGACCGACCCGCGTTAGCCGTAGGCGGAGCGGCGCTGGTCGCGTTCAACCCACAGTTTCTCTACCTGAGCGGCGCGGTCAACAACGACGTTCCGGCGGCGCTGTGCAGCGCGGCGATGCTTTGGGTATGCGTCCGGCTGGTGCGGGATGGCCCCAGCGTGCGCACCGACGTGACGCTGGGCATCCTCTACGGCGCGAGCCTCCTCACCAAGTTCAATCTGCTGGCACTGCTGGCGCTGGTCGAACTGGCCTACATCCTGGCCGTGTGGCCCGCCCGCGATTGGCGTGCCTTTCTGCGGGGCAATCTCATCATCATGGGACTGGCGACCCTCATCTCCGGCTGGTGGTTCTGGCGCAACCAGGTGCTCTACGGCGAGCCGACCGGCTTCCAGCGCGTGACTGAACTGTGGGGCGTGCGCCGTCCAGCGGAGGCATGGGCCATCCTCCGGTTGGAACTCCCAATGGCCTGGAGTACCCTTTGGGGGCGCTTCGGCTACGGTCAGGTGCCGCTGCCCGGTGCCGTGTACCGGGGGCTGGCCTGGCTTGCGCTGGCCGGGGCTGCGGGGTTGATCATCCCACTCCGCCGTAACCGCAATCTCAAATCTCCAATCCCCACTTTTCATTCACAACTCCTGTTGCTCTTCACCTCCGTTTTGCTCTTCACCACCGTCCTCATCACCTACATCCTGGTGAGCCCGGCCGGTGCGATGGGCCGTTTCTTCTTCCCCGCGCTGCCCGCCTTTGCCCTATTGATTTCCCTGGGATTGAGCCAATTCTTCCCCCGCAGCCTGACCTGGGCGGTGAGCCTAATTCTCGGTGCAAAACGGGGTCGGAGGCCCGGCTTCAGCCGGGAAAACCCCGATGAATCGGGGCCTCCATTGGGTTCTGCACCGCAAACGAGCCTGGTCGTGATGATTGGGATGGCGGCGCTGGCTATCTATGCCCTGGTAGGCATATTAGTCCCGGCCTTCGCTCCTCCCCGTCCGCTGACCGAGGCCGAAATTGGAGCCGTGCCCAACCCAACGGATGTCGAATTCTGCGGGGTCGCGCGGGTGCTGGGCTACGAGGTGACGCCCACAGCAGTCGAGCCTGGCGGCACGGTGGAGGTCACGCTTTACTGGCAGCCGTTGGCCCGCACTGATCAGAACTACGCTGTCTTCGTCCATCTGCTGAGCGAGGTGGGCACGATGGTGGCCCAGCGCGACACCTACCCCGGTCTAGGGAGGTATCCCACCACCGTTTGGGAGCCTGGTGTCGCCTTCGCCGACACCTACCGCGTGCACATCCCGGAGACGGCCTATGCCCCCGATAGGGCTGTTGTGCAGATCGGCCTCTACCTGCCCGACGGTCCACGCCTCACCACGTCCGATGGACGCGACACGCTGCGGTTGACGATGGTCGAGATTCATCCCCGGCCCGGCGAGTTCCCTAATCCGCTGGACGCCAACTTCGGCGATCAGATCATACTGGTCGGCTACACACTCGACCGGCGAGTCGTGCGGCCCGGCGAGACGATCCGCCTTACGCTCTACTGGCGGGCGCAGGCCCCGATGGAGACCAACTACAGCGTCTTTGCCCACGTCCTCGGTGTTGAAAATCAGGTCTGGGCTCGCAACGACGGTTGGCCCGCCGGAGGGAACGCCCCCACCAGCCGGTGGCAGCCCGGTCAAGTCGTCGAGGATGTGCGCGATCTGACCGTAGGATTGACGACGCCGCCGGATTTCTACGACATCGAGGTCGGCCTGTACAATCGGGACGGAGACCGCCTGCCGGTCGTCGCGGAGGACGGCCACTGGCTGGGCGACCGGGTGCTTTTGAGCAAAATCCGGGTGGTGGGCGATGAGTAGAAGAGGGGAGTGGGCCGCCATCACCGCGATCTTGCTGCTGGCCGCTGCGCTCCGCTTCTGGGCGTTGGGTGTGGTACCGCCTGGATTATGCCACGACGAGGTCGCCAACTGGCTCATCGCCCACGACATCCTCGCCGGCCATCACGCCATCTACTTCACCGCTGCCTACGGCCACGAGCCGCTGTATCAGTACGTGCAGGCGGCGACAGTTGCTCTCTTCGGCGATCACTGGCTGGGGCTGCGCTGGCCCTCCGTCGCCTTCGGCATGCTCGGCTTGGCCGTTACCTACGTGCTTACCCGTCGTCTCTTCGGCGTTCCCGTTGCTCTGCTGACTGCCGCCTGGCTGAGCATGAGTTTCTGGCCGCTCTTCTATGCCCGCGTTGGGTTGCGTGCCATCGCACTGCCATTCACCGCCGCCCTCGCCGCTTATTTCTCCCTCCGCGCTGTAGAACACGGATTTCAGGACATTAATGGATCAGGAATGACGAACTGGCTATTGGCGGGCCTCTTCCTCGGCCTGAGCCTCTACATTTACATGGCCGCTCGTGTTCTCCCCTTCATCGTCGTCGCCTTCACTGTCTACCTTTCCGCCGTCCGCTTCCATCGAGTGCGCCGACTGTGGCGCGGTATTCTGCTGATGTTCGCCGTCGCCGCCTTTGTCTCCGCGCCGCTTGTCGTCTGGCTGGCGACGCACCCCGGCGCCGAGTATCGTATCGCGGAGGTGCGCGAGCCACTCGACCGGCTGCTGGTGGGAGACCTGTCGCTGGTGTGGCAGAACCTCATCGCCAATCTCAAGTTCTTCACCTTCGCCGGTGACCCCTGGCCGCGCCAGAACCTCCCCGGCCGCCCCGTCTTCGCCGATCCAATCAGCGCGGTGCTTTTCTACACCGGATTGCTCATCGCGCTTCTCCGCTGGCGCGACCCCCGCTACGGATTCCTGCTCCTATGGCTGATCGGCTCACTCATCCCCAGCATTGTCACCTCCGTCGCCCCCAGTTCCATCCGTGACATCCTCGGCCTCGTCGTCGTCTTCGTCTTCCCTGCCATCTCCCTGATCGAAATCCTTCACCGCCTCAATTGGGATTTGGGACTTGGGACTTGGGGCTTGGTCATTTGTCACTTGTCATTTGTCATTTTGACTCTTGCCTCCTGCCTCTTCCTCACCGTCCGTGACTACTTCCTCCGCTGGCCCATCAACTCCGTTGTCCGCTTCGACTATCAGACCGACCTGACCGCTGTCGCCCACCGGCTGGACGGACTGTCCTCCGGGACATCTGTCGCCGTCGCCGGCCTGTCCGTGCACACTATGGATGGTCCCAGCCTGGAATTGGCTGCTCGGCGGGACGTCCATGATGTCCGCCTGTGCGACACCCGTGAGACGCTCGTTGTCCCCGCTGGGCGCGATGCCCGGCTCTTTGTCCCCCAGGTCGTTCCCTTCGATGCCGACCTGCGGGAGCGGCTGCTGAGGTGGGGAGCGATAGCGGAGACGGCCCCATCCTTCACCACCTATCGTTTAACCGACGGTGCGGCTTTGTACCGGGATTTGCCGGGGCTGGAGACCATGGTCGCCTTGCCCGACGGCACGCCGGTCGTGCTCCCCGTCTCATTCGGCGGGCACCTGGCCTTCCTGGGCTATGAGCGATTGGGGCGGGTCTCTCCCACCGATGACTCCATCATTCTGCTAACCTATTGGCGCGTCGAGGAGCCTCCCTCGATGCCGCTCAAAATCTTCGTGCACCTGCTGGGGGAATCTGCCGCGCCCATCGCTCAGCACGACGGATTGGGCAGCCCGCCACACGGGTGGGCCAGCGGCGACCTGATCGTGCAGAAACACATCATTCACCTCCCCGCAGATCTTCCCCCCGGCCAGTACCCCTTTCAAATGGGAGTATACGAGACGGCGACCGGTGTCCGGCTGCCTGTCTTGACAACTGACCGTTTGCTGTTATTCTTACTTATGGATCAAGACGATGAAACGACCGGGGAAGAAAGAGACCGTGATGTTTCGTAGGCATAACCCACGCTGGCTGGTTGTCGGTCTCCTTGTGCTGTCCTATGGCCTGGCCCTTACCAGTGCAATCCAAAAGTCGCCGACGATGGACGAACAGAACCACATCGCCCGGGGTGCGGCTTACCTGGGCACCGGCGACCCCCGCCTGAGCGTCGAGCATCCGCCCCTGGTCAACGTTCTCAGTGCTCTTCCCGCCCACCTTTTGCTTGACCTCCGTCTGCCGCTAGACACTGTCTGGTGGGAGGCAGGGGAGTGGTATCACTTCGCCGATCTGTTCCTCTGGGAGGTCAATTCCAACGCGGAGCAGATTGTCTTCCTGGCCCGTCTCCCCATTATCGGTCTGGGCCTGATGCTGGCGGCTCTCGTCTTCCGCTGGGCCAGTGCGCGGTTCGGCCCTTGGAGTGGACTGCTAGCCACGGTTTTCTGCGTCCTCGATCCCAACGTCCTGGCCCACGAGCGGCTATCTACCACCGACGTGGGAGGGACGTTCTTCGTCTTCCTGGCTGCCTATGTTCTCTGGCGAGCAATCCGTCGGCCATCCCCACCACGCATCCTGGTGACCGGGCTGGCGCTGGGGTTGGCCTTCGCTGCCAAACTCTCCGCGCTTCTATTCGGCCCCATCTTGGCGTTGGCGGTCTTACTCGATGGAGTCGCCGGTGGGCCGGGTCGGGCTCGCCGTCTATCGGGCCGCGTGGCGCTCGTGCTCGTGGTGACGCTACTGGGGCTGTTGGTGGTGTGGGCCACCTACTGCTTCCAGGTGGGACCGCTAGAGGAGGGAGGTCCTCCAGTGCCGGCTCCGCCCTATGTCCGGGGTATACGGGCGGTGCTGAACTTCGCCGCCAACGGGCGGCCCGGCTACTTATTGGGGCAGATCCGCACCGGCGGCTGGTGGTACTACTTCCCCGTCGCTTTCGCCGTCAAGACACCGCTGGCGACGCTGATCGCACTTCTGCCAGCAACCTGGTTGGCACTGCGCCGTCTCCAGCGCGACGACCTATTTCTGCTTCTTCCCCCCGTGGCCTACTTCCTCGTCTCGATGACCAGCAGCCTCAACATTGGCTACCGCCATCTCCTGCCCATCCTCCCCTTCCTCGCCGTCCACATAAGTCGTCTGGCTACACCATCTTCCCGCTTCCCGCTTCCGGCTTCTTGCTTCTTGCTTCCTGCTCCTCGCATCGCTTGCTATCTCTCTGTAGTTCTCGTCGTTGCACTTGCCTTCAGCACTCTATCCATCTATCCCCACTTCCTGGCCTATTTCAACCCCATCGGCGGCGGGCCGGAGAACGGCTGGCGCATCCTGGTGGATTCCAACATTGACTGGGGGCAGGACCTGAAAGGATTGCGAGCCTGGATGGAGCGGAAGGGGATCGAGCGTGTGCGGCTCAGTTGGTTTGGGAGCGCCCGGCCCGAAGCCTACGGCATCGTCTATGACCTGCTGCCCGGCGTCCCCCACGGCTTCTCCCTGTGGGAAAGTCCCCCCTTCAATCGGCAACAGCCCGAACCGGGCATCTACGTCATCAGCGTCACCAACCTGGTGGGGGTCATCTTTCCCGATCACGACATCTTCGCCTGGTTCCGTGTCCGTCTCCCCGATGACCGAATTGGCTACTCCTTATTCGTCTACCGGGTATCCGCCCAATGAAATCACGTTTGACGTTTGACGTTTCACGTTTCACACCCCACCGTGTCGAACTGGCGCTGTTCATAATACTTCTCCTCATCGCCGCCTTCTTCCGCTTCTACTGCCCTGACACCGTGCCACCCGGCCCCTCCCACGATGAACTGCGCATGATGGACCTGGGAGAACACATCGTCGAGGGAGAGCGCCCCATCCACTGGACTGTCAGTTACAGCGCCGAGCCGCTTTTTATGTACCTCCTGGCGCTGGTGATGCCTGTCCTGGGCTTCACACCGTTCGGTGCGCGGCTCGTGACCCGTTTCGCCGGTCTGCTCCTTATCCCGCTGGTGCATCTTCTGGCCCGTCGCCTCTTCGGGCGGCGCGTCGCCCTCGTCACCAGTGGAGTGCTGGCCGTGACCTGGTGGCCCGTGTTCTTCAGCCGCGTGGCCCTGCGCGGCATCACGCTCCCACTGGCGTTCGTGGCCGCCGTGTATTTTCTCTGGCGTGGTCTCGACCTGGGCGGCGCGTCAGGGGTATGTCGAGTGAGAACTGTGCGCTGGGGCTGGCTGGCGCTAGGGGGAGGGATGATGGGCCTAACCTGGTACACCTTTACGGCAGCCCGTGGCCTCTTTATCCTGCTGCCTGTTCTGCTGGCTTACCTGGCGTTGGTACGCTTGATCCGCGCCGAACAGTTGTGGCGCATCGCGTTGGTGGCCCTGGGTCTGGCAGCGGCTGTAGCAGCCCCGTTCGTATATGAGATGAAAGTCCATCCCGGCGCTCCCGAGGCCCGGATGAGACAATTAAGCGGTGTTGTCGAAGAACTGCGGGCAGGGAACCTGACCCCTCTCATCAGGCAGACGGTGAACACCCTGGGAATGTTCACCCTGACGGGCGATCCCAACTGGCGCTACAACGTCTCTGGCCGACCGGCCTTCGGCCCCGTGTTGGGCGTCCTTGCGTTCCTGGGCCTGTCGGTGAGTGTGGTTCGTTGGCGGCAGCCACGATATTTCCTGCTCCTCCTCTGGCTGCTGCTAGGATTGGCTCCCTCAATGCTTACTCCTGACGCGCCCAGTTTCGTGCGGGCCATCGGCGCGTTGCCGGCCGCCGTGACATTCGTCGGCATCGGCGCGGTGGCGGTATGGGACTGGGTCGAGAAACCCAATTTTTTCCCCAAAACCGGGTTTCTACTGGCGATCATTCTCGCCCTGAGTGGTCTCTCCACCTTCCGTGCCATCTTCATCGTCTGGCCCGTCCAGCCGCAGGTGCGTGAGATCTATCAGGCTTCCCTCACCGAGGCATTCCAGGCCCTCAATCGCAGCGATCTCGAAGGCCCCCTCTGGATCTCCGAGCCGTTCCCGGACGACCGACACCTCCTGCTGGCACGGCGCATCCTGAGACACGAGGAGAGCGAGCCGCGCTGGTTCGACGCGAGCCGGGCGCTGATTCTGCCTCCTGACGACGGCGTTCGACGCTACCTCATCGCCGATTTCGTCACCCCTGACCCGGTGCTCTTTGCACACTGGATGAGCGGGGCAACTGTTGTGCTTGAAGGGGAGGTACCGGACCAGGCGAGAGAGCCAGCATATCGTATCTACCAGGTGGAGGGCGGGCCGTGGGTGGAGCGGGAACTGGCGGAGATCACCGCCCGGTCAACGGTGTTCGCCGACCTGGAGGCGCAACAGCCTATTGTTCCTCTGCCGGCTCGCTTTGGAGAGGCGGCCACATTCCTGGGCTACGAACTGGCCGACGACCGGCTGTCTCCCGGTCAGGAAGTACACCTCGCCGTCTACTGGCGCGTTCGTGGTCCGGTCTACGGGCCCCTCTCCAGTTTTGCCCATCTGATTGACGGTCAGAGCCACATCGTGGGACAGTACGACGGGTTTGACGTGCCTCCGTGGCACTGGGAGCCGGGGGCCGTCATCGCCCAGGTCTACCGCTTCCCTGTCGGCCAGGACGCACAGCCAGGCTCCTACTGGCTGGAGGTCGGCCTGTACGACCCGCAGACGATGGAGCGGCTGCCCGTCGTCGCCAGGGACGGTGCTTCTCTCGGTGACCGGCTGCTGTTGCAGGAGGTCGTGGTGTACTAGGCGTAGCATTGACAAAAGCCTGACCCCATAGTAAAATCAACCTTGTTCCAGGCGTCCTTGTTCGGCCTGGAACATATATTGCAGGATCAGGTGCCGTTTTTGACGCTTCGCGGCCCAGCGAAAGGAGTGTGGATGTGAAGACCGATAAGAAGGCTCGTATGCGACGGCTGGCGTGGGTGTTGCTGGCAGGGCTACTGCTCACGGCAGGTCTGTCGCTCTTACTCTCCCGTTTTCAGGCCCTGGCCCAGCCAGCGGTGAGGATCACGGCAGCGCACCTGGAGGTGCGGAAGGACGTGAACACAGCCCTAGCTGCGCCGGGCGATACGCTGGTCTACACCATCGCAGTCGAGAACAGTGGGGACGAACCAGCAGATGCCTGGCTCACCGATACCTTGCCAGCCGAACTGACTTACATCACCGACACCCTCCATCTCTTTGGACCCGGTAGTGCTGGTTTTGCAGACGGGGTGATCACCTGGACCGCCACGATGGCTGGCTTTGGTCAGAGAGCCATCATTACCTTCAGCGCCCAAATCTCCTCCGAGATCACCTACGCCGAGGTCGTCAACACGGCCCAGGTCACCGGCACCGGTGAACTGATCGAAGATGCGGCGACGACGCTGGTTGTGGCCCAGGTGGGCAACCTCGACAACAGTTGGACGAAAAAGACTGTCACGTCGGATCTGGCCGAGCCGGGTGATGTGTTGACTTACACTATCCAAATCTATAATGATGGCGACTTCCCGGTGCCTGAGACCTGGCTTACGGATGCTCTTCCGGCAGAGTTGACCTACATTCCCGGTAGCCTGGATGTCTCTCCTCCTTTGGGTAGCGCCGGTTTTGCGAACGGAGTGATCACCTGGACCCACGATGTGGGAGTCGGCCAACTGGTCCAATTGCGCTTCAGCGCCCAGATCTCCCCCGACCTGCCCTACGATGGCTGGATCACCAACACCGCCGAGATCGTTGCCCCCTTCCAGTCGTTCACGCGATCGGTTGGAACTTACGTGCATCGGCGCTATGGCCACCTGGAGGCCTCCAAATCCGTCTACCCGGACTCTGCCCGCCCCGGCGAGTACCTGACCTACACTGTGTACATCACCAACACGGGTGATGGCCCTGTGGAGACGGCCTGGATGACCGATGTGTTGCCCTCGGAAGTGAATTACGCCGCTGGCCTCGATGCCACAACGGGGAGTTGGGGGGTAGTGGGTGACGTCATCACCTGGACCGGCTCACTGGCACCATCGGAAGCGGCTATCGTGACCTTTGTTGCCCAGATCGAGTCCACCCTGGACGAGAACACGCGCTTTACCAATACAGCCGAGATCACCGGTACGGGGGCACTGGTGTTGGCCGCCGCCCCTGCCGAGGCGGTGACCCGGTTCGTCTGGTACTTCCCCGTCTTCTTCCACAACTACCCGCCTGCCCCTGTCCTGGACCCCATCCCGACGCCGGTTAATCGCTCCTACACCGTATCCTGGCAGGATGTCGGCGTGCCCGTTGACTATTACGTGCTCCAGCAGGCTCGCACCTCCGACTTCTCCACCGTTGAACAGTCGTGGACCACCCAGCAAACCTCGCAGTACATCCAAGACGCCTACTGTGCCTACTACTACCGGGTGCGTGCGGATAAAGCCAGCGACTGGGGCCAGGGCCCGTGGAGCAACGTGGAGCAAGGCCAAGCCTCTCCTCCTGACCCGCCTGACTTGAACGACATTCCCACCCCGGGTGCTGGCCTTTCCTATAACATCAGTTGGTCGGCCTCTTCTCTCCCGGTTGACCGATACGTGCTTCAGGAGTCAACAGACGCCGACTTTACCACCGTCACCCGGGAGTGGCAGACCACTGACACTTCCCAGCAGGTACAGAATTGTTCGTCGTATGGCACCTTCTACTATCGCGTGCGTGCCGATGACGATGACTGCTGGGGCCAGGGTCCGTGGAGCAACGTGAAAAGCGTCAACGTCTCTCCTCCCACGCTTGTCTTGAACGACATCCCCGACCCCGATGAGAATAACTCTTACACCGTCAGTTGGTCGGAGGCCTCCATCCCGGTTGACCAGTACGTGCTTCAGGAATCAACAGACGCCGACTTTACCACCATCACGCAGGAATGGCAGACCACGGGGACTTCTCAAGTCATCCAGAAGGTCTCGTCATACGGCACCTTCTACTACCGCGTGCGTGCTGACGACGATGACTGCTGGGGCCAGGGCCCGTGGAGTAATGTCGAGTCCGTTACTGTCCTCTTCAACTACTTCGACGATTTCAGCGATATCAACAGCGGATGGCCTTCGCTGGTTGGGAAGACGCGCTGGGCTTTCTACGAGGTGGATCCCGATCCTCCGGATCCAGGCGACGGGTCACCTCGCCCTACGGATGGTAACGGCTACTTTATCGCCCGCAGAAGCAGCCCCAGCCCGCCGTACGCGCAATTCGGGCCAGGTGTGGCGATACCCTCGGCAAACTATGAGATCGAGGTGGACGCCCGCTGGTGGGATGCCGCTTACTTCGCTACCTACCAGATATTCTTTGGCGCCGATAGTTCGTTTGAGAACTACTATGCCCTCCAGGTGCGGATCAATGATTCGGTGACCCCCTATATCTGCTCATACTCTCTGGTCAAGCGCGTTGGCGGTGTGACGACGTACTTGCAGGGTTGGGTGGACAGTTCAGATATCCATTGCGAAAAACGGAGGTTTTCAACAGCGTACTGGAACCACTGGAAGATTCGACGGGAGAACAAATGGATCACCGTCTACGTCAATGGCGTTGAGTTGGGTAGTTGGAAGGATTCGACCTTTGGGGCCAACCGGTATTTCGGCGTGGGCTGTACGCTCTACGAGGGCTTCACACCCTCTAAGCCGGAATACGATAACTGGAGCGTCGTTGTGCTGCCGTAGGAGGCGCGGTATCGAAAGGCGGGGAGGCTTTTCATAGCCTCCCCTCTTTTGTAAGCGCGGGTGGTGACGGTCGCGGGAGAGGACGTGACCGCAGCCTACCTGCGCGGGGCGGAGTGCGCGCTGGCGACGGCGCGGCGGTATGGCATAACTGCAGCCATCCTCAAACAGCGCAGCCCATCCTGCGGCAGCACCTGTATCTACGACGGCACGCACAGCAGGCGACTGGTAGCGGGTCGGGGGGTGACGGCGGCGCTCCTGCGGCGGCACGGCGTGACCGTATGGTCGGAGGAGGATAAGCGCATTACCAATGGCAGGTGACTGCGCGGATGTGGGCCAGTTCGTTGACGTAGAGCGGGGTGTCGCTGCTGAGAATGCGAGGGAATGCGCCAACCGCGCTCAGGCGTCCTTGAGCGAAACGATGTAGTCGTG
>QMOC01000015.1 GCA_003648085.1 Chloroflexota bacterium | reverse complement strand
GGACGCAGACGCACGCCGCCAAACGCTGATTTTTGAATTGAGTCTGGCTAAAATTCGTGGGGAGAAAAGGCCGGAGGCCCCGCTTCAGCGGGGATTTTCCGGCTGAAGCCGGACGTCCCACTGATTTTAGCCACACCCTTTTGAATTTGATCTGCGGAAATCTGCGTCCGATCTCGAATCTGGCAGATTGGCTGAGTAGCTACCAGTAGCAATTAGCGGCACACGTGAAAACGTCCCACCAACGCACGTGGTACGCGCCCCACGATACGTGTTCCTGCCTCCGTGTGTTCCTCCCGCTTGATCAGTCCCCGCCGATGGAATAAATCCACCAACTCCCCCAATTCGTAGGGGATGAGCACGTCAAGCCAGGTCATCTGCGTCTCCAATGCCCTCTCGATGTGGGTCAGAAGCACCTCCAACCCTTCTCCGTGGAGAGCCGAGATGGCGACGCTAGCGGGGAACTCGGCCAGGAGGGGGAGAATAGCATTGGGAATAGGTAGACGGTCAATCTTATTCAGCGCACTGACGATGGGCTTGTCAGCGGCTCCGATTTCCGCCAGTGTCTTACGCACGGCCTCGGCCTGGCGCATCACCTGGGGGTGGGTGACGTCAAGGACGTGCAGCAGCAGGTCGGCCTCGGTCACCTCCTCCAGCGTGGCGCGGAAAGCGGCCACCAACTGGGTGGGGAGTTTCTGGATGAAGCCGACGGTGTCGGTGAAGAGGGCCACGCCTCCACCGGGCAACTGGACGCGGCGCGTGGTCGGGTCGAGCGTGGCAAACAACTGATCCGCCACAAGCACACCGGCGCCAGAGAGGGCATTGAGGAGCGTGGACTTGCCGGCGTTGGTGTAGCCGACGATGGCAACGGTGGGCACGCCCACCTTACGCCGCTGCGTGCGGTGGCGTCCCCGATGAGCACGTACCTCCTCCAATTCGCGCTTGAGTTGGGCGATGCGCCGCCCAATGACCCGCCGGTCGGTCTCCAACTGCGTCTCGCCAGGCCCGCGCACACCGACGCCCCCCGTGGCTCCGCCGGCCCGCCCACCAGCCTGCCGCGCCAGGTGGGTCCAGGCCCGCGTTAGGCGCGGCAAGCGGTACTCGTACTGCGCCAACTCCACCTGCAATGCCCCCTCGCGGGTGTGGGCGTGCTGGGCGAAGATGTCGAGGATGAGCGCGGTGCGGTCGAGCAGTTTGATCCCCTCGCCCAACGTCTTCTCCAATTCCCGCTGGTGGCGCGGTGAGAGTTCATCGTCAAAAATAACCACATCGGCGGCGGTCTGCGCCACCTTCTCGGCCACCTCCCTGGCTTTGCCCGGGCCGATGAAAGTGGCCGGGTGGGGACGCTCCAGACGTTGCACTGTCTGGCCCACCACAACAATGCCGGCCGTGTGGGCCAGTTGCGCCAGTTCGGCCAGTGATTCCTCGACCGGCCAGTAGCCGTCGGACGAGGAGACGTGGGGGCCTTTCAGTTCAACCCCGACCAGGAACCCGCGTTCCCGTGGGGGACCGGTTGGTTCAGTTGGCTTGGCGATGCTTCACCTCCGGGTTAATGCGTAATCCGCGTGCTTCCCGTGCTGCCTGAGCGACGGGGAATAGACTTACAGCAGTCGCCTGCTCCTCGGCCTGGCGCAACGTGGCGCATCCCTCCTCGACCCAACCTGCGGCCAGAAGCAGTCGGCCGTACTCCAGCAGCGTGCGGGCGGCCTCCACCGGGTCGTCCAGGTCGCGGGCCAATGCCAATGCGCGCTTGAAGGCCGCCACCCCGGCCTCCCAGTTGCCCCGTGCCTGCTCGATCATCCCCTGAGCACGCCAGCCCGCCGCCAGTGCGCCCTGCTGCTTCCGCTCCTCTGCCAGGGCACGCGCCTGGGAGGCCCACCGTTCGGCCTGTTCCAGATCGCCCCGCTGGACCCACGCCATCGCCAGGGAGGCGCGCAATCCGGCGGTGAATATCTGCTGTGTCCCGGTGCGCGACTTCGCCTCTGCCCGTGACCAGTGCTCAATGGCCATCTCCCAGTCCCCGCGCCCGGAGGCTGTATCCCCCGCTTCCACGTAAAGCGCCACCTCGTGATAGGGGTGGGGATGCTGCGCCAGAAGCCGCAACCCTTCATCCAACACCCGCTCGGCCGCGTCCCAATCCCCGATGTGGTTGTAAATGCCAGCCAAAGTGGAGGCCAGGATCACCTGCTCGCTGACAATACCTGCCCGCCGCGCCAGGGCCAGCCCGGCCTCCCCTGCCTCGATGGCTGCCTCCACATCACCCAGTTCCTGGGCAAAGCAGGCCTGATTGTTGAGAGCGATAATCTGATGCTCTACCAGGGCACCGGCTTGCTCTATGTATCTGACCGACAGTGCTCCAGCCTCAAAAGCCTCACGCTTCTCCCCCCGGCTGTAATGGTAGAGGGAAAGCACCCGGTAACATCTCCAGAGGCCATCGAGATTGCCTGTCTCCTGTGCCAGAGCCAGGGCGTGTTGTAATGCTTTCTCGGCCTCCTCATAGTTTCCTCGACTGCGCTGGAGATCGGCCACATTGGAGTAGCCGATGATCATCTGACACTGGGCATCAGGTTGATCGCGGATGTACTCGAGGCCCCGCAGGGTGTACTCAAGGGAAGCATCCAGGTTATGAACGGCCAGACGGTCAGCGATCTCAAAGCAGGCTTCGGCGGCTTGAACGGGGTCGCCGACCTGCTCGTACAGCGCGAGCGCCTGCCGGAAGTACTCCTGGGCCTGATCGTAGCGGCCGGTGACGAAGTGGACACCCCGCGCCAAGCGCATCAATACGTCAGCCGTGCGTGCCGGTTCCCGCTCCCGATCCAGCAACTCCAGGGCCCGCTCGTAGTAACGGACCGCCTCGCTGGTGGCGTGGATGCGCATTGCGTGATCGGCGGCCAGCAGCAAGTAGTGTAATTCCTGCTCCCGCCGCCTCGCCTGACCGTAGTGATAGGCCAGGAGCGAATAATATGGCTCCAGGTTGTCCGCGTACTGCTCCTCGTACCATCGAGCGACCGCTGCGTGCAGAAGCCGCCGCTGAGCGAAGGCCAGGCTCTCGTAGACGACCTCGCGCGTGATGGTATGCTTGAAAAGATACTCCGGTTCCGGCACCAGTCGCTCCAGCAGCGTCAGGCCCAGCCGCTCCGATACGTCCAGGTGGGTCTGCAGTTCAACGTCCTCTATCGGCACCGGGTAGATACCCGCCAGTACCTGGTAGGGGAAAAGTCGCCCGATGACGCTGGCGACCTTGAGGGTAAGCCTGTTCCTCTCCATCAACTGGTCCACCCGTGCCTGCACCACCCCCTGCACTGTGTCCGGGAGACTGGTCCCGGCCGCCCGTTGCCGGTCGAAAACGACGCTGTTCCCCTCGGAGCGGATGCATCCCATATCCTGAAACATGTTGATGATTTCTTCAGTGAAGAAGGGGTGACCCTGGGTGCGCTCGAACACCAGAAGGACCAGTTCGTCTGGCACGCGGACGCCACCCAGCCGGTCCTCCACCAGGGCGCGGCTGTCCTCCGCCGTCAACTCGCTTAAAGTGACGGGGGTGTGATGCGGGAGGCGCTGGATCATCTGCCAGAGGACAGGGGTGGGGAGAGGCAGTGGGCGATGGACAAGGACGAGGAGCAGCCGGTCTTTGCGCATACTGCTGGCAAGGAATGCGGTCAGTTGAAGCGAGAGGTCATCGGCCCAGTGCGCGTCCTCGATCAGCACCAGAGTGGGAGACCGGGCTGCCTCCGCTTGCAACAGCGCCTGGACGGTGGCGAAGGTGTTGTCCCGCCGTGACCGTCCCTGCAGTCCGCGCGTCAGATCGTTGTCCTCCATCCCCAGCCCCAGCACCTCGGCCAAGAGCGGCGAGCGGATAGTCCAGTAGTCGGGCTGTCCCTCGGGGGCGGGAAGTCGGGCCAGCGTATGGGCGATCTGCTCAATCTGCGTAGCACGATCCTCGTCGCCCATCAAACCGCAGAGAGCGGCGACGATTTCGCGCCACGGAAGGTAGGGGGTCTCCTGGGCGAAGGGAAGACAGGCACCGCCGACGGCAACCCCGCCCTGCGATGTCCAGCGATGGAGTAGTTCGGAGACCAGGCAGGATTTGCCGATGCCGGCCTCGCCGCTGACCGTCAGTATCTGTCCCCGCCCAGACCATGCCTGCTCCATCACCACCTCGGCGACCCTCAGTTCCCGTTCACGTCCTACCAGCCTCTGCCGGTGGTCGAGGTACTGGCCGATGAATCTCTCCCGCCGACGCCGGGCGGACAGTACGGTGTAGAGTGACACGGCCTCGCGCTTGCCTCGGACCCGCACGGAGCCCAGATCGCGGAAGGTGAAGTGGTCGGTGGTGGCGTTGCGCACCCGCGCACTGACGATGATCTGTCCTGGTTGGGCCATCTCCATCAATCGGCAGGCCAAGTTGATCCCGTCGCCGATCAGCGTGTAGGCGTGCCGGTCGGGGGTGCCCACGGTCCCAACGAACAGGCGTCCACGGGCGATGCCAATACGCGGGTGCAGGTCGGGGGCGATGGAGGCGGCCGTCTCCTGTAGCGCCAGTGCGCAGGCCACTGCCCGCCGCTCATCGTCCTCGTGGGCCACAGGTGCGCCGAACTGGGCGATCATCACGTTCCCCTTGTCGCCTACCTCGATGTTGCTCAGCCAGCCTCCGAAACTACTGATACAGGACTGGGCCGCCTGGAACCAGGCGTTTAACCAGGCGCTGACGTCATCTCTGCCCCCGGACCTCTCGCACCTTACAAACATCGGAACGACCGAGCGGAACTCGGCCACGAATTCCTCCGGGCCGGACAGTTCGCGACTGGCCAGCACGGGGTGGATGAAGGGGCGTAGGAGTTCGTCGTCCACGACAGGCGACTGCACCGGCGAGGGGGGCACTGCCACGTTGAGGTGAGAGAGCACCCCCGTCTCATCGGCGGTGATGGCCTCCCCCACTATCTCCAGAACCGAGGGGTGAGATCGCACCTGATTAGGCGGCGCGGTAGACTCTGCCTGGACTGCTGCACGTATGGCCGGGCCGGCGAGCACCCATCGCTGGTGAGCGGCGCTGCCGACGATCATAAGCGTAACGGAGCCGTAGCCCACTCCCAACCGCACCGCCGGGTTTATGGGCCCGGCGGGTGTGTCCATCTCACCGAGGCGGTTCATGAAGTCCTGCATACTCAGCGCAGCAGCACAGGCTCGTAGCGCCGCAGTCCGCCGCGCCTCCTCGTCCTCCGACCCCTCGACCGGCCACATGCTGGTGATGGCATCGCCGCTGAAGTAGACCACATCGCCACCGAAGGAGCGCGTGACGCCCACCAGCATGCCGAAGATGGTGTTGAACGCTTGCTCTAACGCCTCGACGCCCTGAGGACCCCAGGTCTCCAGTTTCTCCACCAACGGCGTGGAACTCACTATGTCCGCGAAAATAACAGCGGCGCCAAAGGTGTACCTCTGGCCGGGGGCAACGGTGGCTGACGGGTCAGCCAGTCGCAGCAACAGCCAGTGGGGTACGTGAGGAGTGAGTCTGCCCGTGGTGGTATTCATCCTCTCCCTGTGCCATCCAGTAGATCAGAGTAGGGCAAGATGTCATCTTGTCCTACATCCATCCGCTTATCTGACCATAATGATTGTACGATGAAGGCGTGAGAAGGTCAAGCCTCACTGCCACTGGATCACCCAATGACCTTCACCGCTCCTGCTGTCCCGTCCACCGTGACCACCTGGCCGGTACGCAGGAGGCGGGTGGCCCCTTCGACCCCGACGACGGTGGGGATGCCGTACTCCCGCGCCACCACCGCACCGTGAGACAGGAGCCCCCCAGCCTCGATGACCAGCCCGGCGGCCAGGTTGAAGAGGGGCGTCCAGCCGGGGTTGGTGTAAGGGGCTACCAGAATCTCTCCCTCCCGCAGTGCCCGGGCCTCCTCCAGGCTGCGCACTACCCGCACCGGACCGCTGGCGCGACCGCTGGAACAGGGGATGCCCTCTAAGCGTCTCCCTCCCGTCGGCTCCGGTGTAGCGATGCGGGCCCCGCGTCCGATGACGCCGGGCGGCTCGAAGTTGCGGTAGGCGGTACGCAGCCGCAGATAGCGCTCAATCGCCTGCCGAATCTCCTCCGGTCCCGATCGTCCCTCCAGCGCCGCCTCGATCTGCTCCCAACGCAGCAAGAAGATCTCATCCGGCTCCCGCAGGAGGCCCGCCGTCGCCCAGCGGCGGCCCAACTCCAGGAAGAAGCGGCGACAGTGGTAGAAGGCCATCGAGGCCACCACGCGCATCTCCTCCCGCCACCAGACGTAGCGGCGCACCCGTTCCAACTGCTGGCGGAAGGAGCGGCGAGCGAAGGGCCACAGCCGCCGCCAGCCCCGCGAGAGGGCCGCCAGTGCCCGCGTCTCCGCTGCCTGTGCCGCCTCTCGCTGTGTCGAGAGTTGCTGGGCCGGGTTCTGCGGCGGTGTGATACCGTCACGCCCTATGGCGCGGGCGTAGGCCTGGAGTGTCACCAGCACGAAGGAGGGATCCTCGTCCCACCGGGGCACCGCCAGGTCCTCGTCCACCGTGCTCATGTAGCGGTACCGCCGGATGAAGGCTTCCACCTCTGCCCAGAAAGCACGGCCGGCGGGGGTGGCCTGGAGCCGCCGGGGGATCCCCTCTGGCTCCCCCTTGACTACGGCAGCCGCCACCTCCGGCTCCTCACACGCCTGGCGGGCCAAGGCCCACAACTCCAGTGTGGGCTTCGCCGTCCTCACGTCCCCCAGGCCGGTGATGAGGTCCCCATAGGCGATGGGCTCCTCCTCCGGCGGGAGGCGCTGGTTTAGATGAGATAGGGTCAGTTCAAAGTCGTCCTGGGCCTGCGTGGCGAGGAGGGTGACGGTGATGGAGACATGGTTGGCCTGCCCGTGCAGGTCGAACATGCGGTGCACCCAGTCGGTCAATTCGGCGTCGGAGAGGGCGGCGGGGTCCACGGCAGCGATGGCCGGCTCCTCCTCGTGGCGGAAGTGTTCGGCGAAGGCCGCTGCTTCCTGCCAGCAGGTCGTGTACCGCTTGTTGAGGGCGAAGAGCACGGGCAAGGCACGCAGGATGGTACGGGGCGTCCAGGGGGTGGTGAGGCCGTCTCCCTCATAGGTGGGCTCGATGCCCACGGTGGCGTCGAAGGTGCGCTCCTTGAAGCCAGGGATGACGGCGGCGAATCGTTTGACCAGCCCCACGTTCCAGTACCCCCGCCCGAAGAAGGGCCGCCCCCAGATAGTGCCAGGTGGGGCCTCCCCCATCTTAAGGTCGCGGAAAAGGGTCGCCAGCGCCCGCCCGTACTCCCGCTCCAGGCTGATGGAGAGGGAGAGGGGGGAGGCAAAGCCCGGCAGGACCTCCCGGTAGTTGGCGGAGGTCCATTGACCCAACTCGGGATCGAACTGGAAGGCGGTCAGTGGGCGGGCCTGGAGTACGAAGAAACGACCGTCGGCCAGCGCCCACTCGACGTCCTGAGGGTAACCGTAAAACGCCTGCACCCGGTAGCCCAGTTCGGCCAGTTCCAGGAGTTGCGCTTCATCCAAGACCGGGTAACCCCGCCGGTCGGCGGGCACCGGGGCTTCCTGCACACCGCCTTCGTTGGCGGTGATCAGCATCATGGGTGGATCGGCCAACTCGCGCCGCAGGACGGCGCGGTCGTAGGGGTTTACCACGTAGCGATCCGGCTCGGCCCGGCCGGCGACCAGCGGCTCCCCCAGCCCCCAGACGGCCTCGACCATCATTTCCTCCTCTTTGCCGGTGAGGGGGTTGAGGGTGAAGATGACCCCGGCCGCCTCCGCCGGTACCTGCTGCTGGACGATCACGGCCATTTCCACCCGGTCGGGATTCAGGCCGTGACGGGTGGCGTAGGCCCGGGCGCGCTCGTTCCACAATCCGACCCAGCAGGCGCGGATCGCCGTCAGCAGATTCTCCAGCCCGACGACGTTGAGGAAGGTGTCGTACTGACCGGCGAAGGAGGCTTCGGGCAAATCCTCGGCGGTGGCGGAGGAGCGGACGGCGGCGGGGATGGCCCGATACGCCTCTCTCACTGCCTCCACCACCTCCGGCGGCATCTCCGCCTCCGCTAGCGTGTCGGGGTCGGTGGTGCCCGCATCCAGGCCGTTGGCGGTCAGGAAGGCGCGGTAGGCAGCGGTGGTGACGCAGAAGCCGGGGGGCACCGGCAGGCCGGCGCGGGCCAGTTGGGCCAAGCGGAGGGCTTTGGCCCCCACGCGCAGAGCATCGTCTTCTCCGATCTGATCTAGGGTAAGGACGAACATCGTGACTCCGCTTATCCGTTTCTCATCTCACAGAGTGAGGGGCAGGAGGAGTTCGGGCAGCGCGTCCAAATCCATCTGGCTGAGCATCTCACACGACCGGTCCAACGCCGAAAGCACATAGTCCACCTCATCGGGCTGGATGATGAGTGGCGGCATGATCTGGATGGTCGAGGGGCGGAAGTCGGCGAAGACGGCCAAGACGCCGTTCGCACCCAGCGCCATCGTCATCAACGGCCCCAGCCGGTCGTCGCACAACTCGAAGCCGATCATCAGCCCCCGCTGGCGCACCTCGGCGACTATGGGATGGCGGGCCTTCAGGTCCGCAAAGCCGGCCGCGAACCGCTTCCCCATCGCCCGCACGTGTTCGAGGAAGCCGGGCTCGGTGATCTGGTCCAGCATCGCCAGCGACGCCACGCAGCCCAGCGCCGCGCCGCCGAAACTGGAGAGGTGGATGAAGGGGTTCTCCTGGAAGAAGCGGTCCAGGTGGGGGCGGTGGCAGGTGGCGGACATGGGGTAGACTCCGCCGCTGAGTCCCTTGCCGATGACCAGGACATCGGGCACGACGCCCCACTCCTCAATGGCCCACATCCGGCCGGTGCGGCCCAGCCCGGCCTGCACCTCGTCGAGGATGAGGACGGCCCCGGCGCGGTCGCAGAGAGCACGCACGCGGGGGAAGTAGTCGTCCGGTGGGATGAGGATGCCGGCGGTGGCGGGGATGGTCTCGATGATGACCGCCGCCGTCTCCTCGTCCACCACCCGCTCCAGTGCGTCGGCGTCGCCGAAGGGAACCTTGAGGAAGCCGGGCGGCATGGGGCCGAACTTGCTGCGGAAGACGTCCTCCCCGGCAGCGAGGGCGAAGCCGGTGTGGCCGTGGTAGCCCTTGCGCACGGAGATGACCTTGGGACGGCGGGTGTAGCCCCGCGCCAGTTTGATCGCTACGTCAATCGCCTCCGCGCCGCCGGGGGAGAAGGTGGTGTACTGGATGTCGCCAGGGGTGAGTTCGGCCAGACGTTTGGCCAGCACGGCCCGCATCTCGCTCATCAGCATGTGGTCGCCGACGTCCAGTTCGTCCAGCGCCCGCTTGACGGCCTCGACGACGCGGGGCGGGCGGTGGCCCAGGTTGAAGACGCCGCCGGAGGTGCGGCAGTTGAGCAGGCGTCGGCTGCCGTCCACGTCCCACAGCCACACCCCCTCCCGGCGGCCCGGCACGAAGTCCACCCCCATCTGCCGGTAGACTTCCACCCGGCCGGGGTTGACGTAGCGGGCATAGTCCTCAATGATCTGCTCTTTGGGTTGCTGGGCAATGTAAGTCATCAGTTCCTCCTCAAGTTTATCTTGACCGATGCAGCAAGCGAGGTTATAATGATATGCGAGACTGTACCAAAAGGATGAAAGCGTGAGAGTATATCAGTTCACTGTAATCATCGAGCGCCAGCCTGAAGGTGAATATTTGGTCTCGGTGCCGGCCCTGCCGGGCTGTTACACCGAGGGGCGCACCCTGGAAGAGGCACGCGAGATGGCTGTTGATGCCATCCGTGCCTATTGCGCCAGTTTACTCAAACATGGTGACCCGATCCCTGTCGAATTCCCCCGGGAGCAATTCGTCGGGCGGCTGAGCGTAGACCTGGAGCCCGCGTGATGCCCCGTCTGCCCACTGTGAAGCCGCGCCAGGTCATCCGGGCCCTGGAGCGTGTCGGCTTTGAGATTGATCATCAGACGGGCAGCCACGTCGTTCTACGGCGTGCCGATGACGGTTGCCGTGTGATCGTACCCTGGCATAACCGCGATTTAGGCCGTGGGTTGACACTCCGAATCGTCAAGAGCGCCGGCCTCACCCGCGATGAATTCATCGAGTTGCTCAGGTAACACCTCACTGGCCTCTGGAACTCAGAACGCAAAGACGGCTTTAACGAGGTGATGGCGCGACTTGTGCGTCGCCATCCCCAGCGCCTTCCGATAATCCTCCAGCCGAAAGCGGTGGGTGACCAGTGAGGCCAGATCCACCTTCCCCTGCGCCATCAAGTCGAGCGCGAGTTGCATCGTGCGCACCCGCCGCCCCCGCCAAGTCTCGAAGCCGTAGGCGTAACTTCCCTGGACGGCGATCTCCTTCAGCCAGATGGGGGCCCAATCAATCCCTTTGGGGATCGCCGCCAGCCCCAGCACGACCATCGTGCCGCCCTCGCGGGTGAAGCGGATGGCTGTATCCAGGCTGGCATCGCTGCCGACGCACTCGTAGACCACCTCCGCCCCGCCGGAGACGAGGGGCTTGCCCAGGAGGGGGCGATGGAGGCAGGCGGAGAGGTCCTCCGCCAGCGCCTCGTCGTCGCCGGGCCGGAGCATCTCGTCGGCCCCGTAGCGGCGGGCCAGTTCGGCCTGGAAGGGGTGCTTGGCGACGACGATGACGCGGTTGGAGTAGTCCAGCGCCCGTAGCGCCGCCACGACGCACAGGCCCACGACGCCCGCGCCCAGCACCAGCGCCGTGCCACCCTCCGGCGGCGGGTTGCGCAGGACGGCGTGGAGCGCGACGGAGAAGGGCTCGCTCATCAGCGCGTTCTCGTCGTTCACCTCCTCCGGGGGGCGCAGGAGTTGGCTTTGGTGAGCGACGAAGTTCGGGCTCCAACTGCCGCCGGTGCCGGCGCAGTAGCCGGTGAAGGTGCCGGCTCCGACGGTCCCCTCGGTGCGCCGCTCGCAGACGGCGGGGTCGCCCCGGGCGCAGGCCGGGCAAGGGTCGGCGAAGCCGCGCACCGCGCAGCCCAAGAGCGGCTCCACGACCACCCGCTCCCCCACGGCGAACCCCTCCACCGCCGGGCCGAGTTCGGCGATGGTGCCCACGTTCTCGTGGCCCAGCGTGAAGGGGAAGGAGGCGTAGGCGGAGGTCGAGGGGCTGTCGTGGAGGGTGATGGTGTTGAGGTCGCTGCCGCAGATGCCGCCGTAGCGCACGCGCACCCGCACCCAATCCGGGCCGGGCAGCGGTGGCTCGGGCACGTCGCGATAGCGCAGGCAGCCCAGGCCGCTCCAGTAGACGGACGGGAGCAGCCATCCCAGCGATTTGGCCAGGACGTAGCGAGGGATGCTGTCGTCGAATTGAAGAGCGTGCAAAGTTGTCCTCCTTGGTCAAATATTAGAGGTCATTGCCGATAGTACGGCAACTCCCAGCGGTCGAGTTGGTTTGCCGTGGCGCCCACCAACCGCCAGCCGGCCTCCGTGTGCACGACCGTCCACGTGACGTCCCACAGCGTGGCGAAGACGCGCCCGTCCACGTTGTCATAGGCGCGCACCTGGGCGACGACGGTGGCGCTATCCCCGCTGCGGGCGGTCTCGTGCACCGCGCCGACCTCCGCCGCGACGGTGGTGGCGAAGCCGACCGCCCACGTCTCGTAGGGCTGAGCGGCCTGGGCGGAAGCGCTGAGCAGGCCGTAGGCTCCGGGTAGGTCGCGGTCGTCCAGCGCCAGGTAGAAGGAGATGACGGCGTGCTCCGGCGTGTCGGTGTGGTAGGCGTGGGGGCGGTCCAGGTAGAACCAAGCGTATCGCTCCCAGGTCCAGGCGTAGTTGGCCCCGTCCCAGGTGTAGACCGCTTCCCACACCAGGTCGTCCCCGGCCTCGTAGCCGACGACGACCTCATCGCTCAGGTCGCCGTCGCTGTTCTCCAGCCGCACGCCGGCCTCCCCCTCGAAGAAGGCCAAGAGCGCGTAGCCCGTCCCATCCCAGACGAAGATGTGCAGCAGGTCGGTGTTGGTCTCGGCGTGCCCCCAGACGAGGATCTCAGTCCTCCCGTCGGCGTTGAGGTCGCGCACCTCCAGTTCGCAGGCGGGATGCTCGCCCAGGCCGTGTTTCTCCTTCTCCAAGGGTTGCAGATCGTACCAGGCGTCCCCGTCGAGGACGAAGGCAGCCAACCGGGGTGGCTTCTCCGGCCGCAGGTAGAGCCCCACCCACTCCGGCTCTCCATCGTCGTCGGTGTCCTCCCAACGGAGGCACAGCGGCTCGACGGAGGTTGCCCCCAGCCGCGTCTCCCCCGCCGCGATGGTGGCGGCGACGGCGGTGGGGTCGAGAGTGGGAACGAGGGTGGG
>QMOC01000014.1 GCA_003648085.1 Chloroflexota bacterium | reverse complement strand
TGTTCGTAGTGACGACTTCAGTCGTCCACAGCAGAGAGCGAGCACCTAAAGTCGCCACCACAAACAGAAACCAAGCGGCGATGGCTCCAGGAACATTCCTTCACCATCGCCTTGCTACTGCCCTCACATCCTCCTGAACAATCCTCAAGCGTTAGATACGGTGTCGCCCGGCAACTATCTGCCGAATAGTGGGCTTTGTTGCTGGGGGGAGCCCTTGAGAGCGATGCTTACATTATTAAGACTCAGGTCTGAAGTCCTAATACCTTGTTCACGCTTTGCAGCAACTCCTGCGGGCCAAATGGTTTGGTCACGTAATCGTCTACCTTGGCGATATGAAGCCCTAGCACTTTATCAATGCTCTGTGCTTTGGCGGTGACGACGATAACCGGGATGTTCTTCAGCGCGTCGTCGGCCTTCATTTGCTGATAGAGTTCCCACCCGTCCATATCCGGCATCATCAGATCCAGCAGCACTAGATCTGGCTTGAGCCGACGTACCGTCTCCAGGCCCTCCCGGCCGCCGACAGCGCCAACAAGATCGAATCCCTTGCGCCCGAGTATTAACCTGACCAGGTCTATCATTTCGGGCTCATCCTCAATGCAGACGACCACTTTCTTTTTCTCTGCCATTGCGCTCCTCCTCACTTCATCTTCATTGACGAATTCACCGCGACGCTTTCGTCAATGCGTGGCCCGCCCTGCCGTATTTAGTGTACCACTATCCCGCTTTCAAGTCAAACCACTTCAGAGGTTCCCTCTCCCTACTGGATTGCGATGATGTGAAAGACGATCTCTCCCCCTGGGGCATCTACAGTGACGGCGTCCCCTACCCGATGTCCCAGCAATGCCCGGCCCAGCGGCGACTCGTTCGACACTTTACCGTTAGCCGGGTCTGCCTCGGCTGGCCCGACAATGTGGAAGGTTTCCGCCTCTTCCGCACCTTCCTCGACGACGGTGACACGGCTGCCTAAGATGACCTCGTCCGCAGGATCCTTCTCCTGGATGATCATCGCGTTGTGTAGCATAGCCTCGATCTGCTGGATGCGCCCTTCCAGAAAGGCCTGCTCCTCTTTCGCGGTGATGTAGTCGGCGTTCTCCGTGAGGTCCCCCTGCTGGATCGCCTTGCGGAGGCGCTCGGCCAGCGCAGGTCGCTTGACGTTGACGAGGTGATCCAATTCCCGGCGTAGATTCTCCACGCCCTCGGCAGTCAGATAGACGGGTTGATGTGCGTTCATCTGGCGTTCTCTCCCTCTCGTCGAGTGTATCGAAAAAATCGGACGGAGGCCTGGCTTCAGATGGGAAGATTCTGCAAAACGGTGACCCATTCACGGTGGGTGTGGCTAAAATCAGTGGGACGTCCGGCTTCAGCCGGAAAATCCCCGCTGAAGCGGGGCCTCCGGCCTTTTCTCCCCACGAATTTTAGCCAGACCCATTCGCGGTAAGGGGCAAGGTCAATGTTCATCTCAGTCTCCTAAGAATCGTGCCCATAGCGGCGGGCCGAGCACCAGGAGGCCAACAATGACGGAGATAATGGCTGCCAATAGCACTGCTCCTGCTGTCACATCTTTGATGACCTTAGCCAATGGGTGATAACCAGGGCTAATCATATCCACCAGTGTCTCCGCCACGGTGTTCAACATCTCACTCACCAGCACGAAGCCGATGGTCAGCGCCAGCACCGCCCATTGGGTAGGCGAAAGGCCCAGCCAGAGCCCCAGTGCGATAACACCTGCAGCGATGCTCAGATGAATGCGTGTGTTGCGCTGGGTATGCCAGGCGTACCACAGGCCGGAAAAAGCGAAGCGGAAGGCCTCGAGGATATTTCGACTGCACATCGTGCATCATGCAGGAAGGTGCACTTCGACTCCCAGAGCCCGGAGGATCTCGGCCTGAGCAGCCCACATCTGCGCTCGCTGGTCCTCCGCCTCGTCGTCGTATCCTAGAAGGTGCAGCACCCCGTGGACCACCAGGAGTTGCAGTTCTGCCTGGACGTCGTGGCCTGCCTCGGCAGCCTGGGCCTCAGCGCGATGGAATGAGATGATGACGTCGCCCAGGTAGCGCGGGAAACCCGGTGCACCGACGAAGGGCCCGCGTGTCTCATCGGGGAAGGCCAGGACGTCGGTCGGCGCATCCATACCCCGATAGCGGCGATTGAGTTCACGTAACGCCTCGTCGTCGGTTACCACCACAGCCAGTTCGCACGGCTCCTCCACGCGCCGGTGGATCAGGGATGCCAGAGCGGCCCGGCGCAGCGGTTCGGGCTGGATCTGTGCCTGAAACTGCTCGTCAATCTGTACTTCTATAATGTGAAGAGACATCCCCGGTCTGTGTTCCAACTTTAAGACCTCGAAAGTCGGCTATCGGAGACTTTCCTCCTGCCCTTTGCTTCTGGCTTTCTCTCCCCCGTCTCCTGCTCCTTGCTTGGGTATTTGATGCGCGGGTGGGAGAGGCCCTTCAAGGAGGAGATGAAGGCCTGGCGCGTAATCTCCAGATCATGTAAGGTCAGGTCACATTCGCTCAGTTGTCCATCGGCCACCCGATCGGCGATGACGCGGTTGACGATTTCTGTCACTTCCTCGGCGCTGGTGGGGCGCGCTGCGCGCACGGCTGCCTCGCAACTGTCGGCCAGCATCACCAGGGCCGTCTCCCTGCTCTGGGGCTTGGGGCCGGGGTAGCGGAAGTCGCTCTCGTCAACCTGCGTGGCATCGCCGGCCTGCTGCACGGCCTTGCTGTAGAGAAAACTGGCCCTGCTGGTGCCGTGGTGTTCGGAGATGAAGGCCCGTACACGACGCGGCAGCCGGTAACGCCGCGCCAGTTCCAGTCCGTCCTTAACGTGACCAATGATGATCTCGGCACTGGTGCGCGGATCGAGTTGGTCGTGGGGATTCATGCCCTCGACTTGGTTCTCGACGAAGAAGTAGGGGCGGGCGATCTTGCCCACATCGTGATAATAGGCCCCCACGCGGGTGAGCAGGACGTTGGCACTGAGGCTCTCGGCGGCCTGCTCGGCCAGGTTCGCCACCATCAGACTGTGGTGGTACGTGGCAGGCGCTTCTCGCAGGAGGCGCTGCAAAAGCGGGTGGTCGGGGCGGCTGAGTTCGATGAGACGCATCGTGGTAATGACGTCAAATAACGGGCCGATGAGGAACAGCATGCCCAGTGCCAGACTGGCCGAGATGGGCCCATTGGCGACGCCGGCCAGCGCCGAAGCCAACAGGTCTCTGGGCTGAGTGATGTCCTGAGGCAAACGGAAAATGGCAATGACAGTCACGTGCGCCAGAGCGACGTAAGCACCGGCGCGAAAGAGCGCACCGATGCGCTCGACCCGCCCCAGCGTGAGCGCGGCGACCAGCCCCCCCAGGGCAGTGTAAGTGGCTATCTCTAGGGAGTTATCGGCGATGACACCAGCAGCACCGCCGAGGAAGATGGAGGCTGCTACACCTGCGTGTGGCCCCAGGGCAGCCGTAGCCAGCATCGCCAACGACGGGGCGGGGGAGAGATAGCGCAGCACCACACCGCCCGGTACCATCAGCCCGGCTCCCAATACGAAGAGAGAGAGCAGTAGCACCAATAAGAGAAGTTGCCGCCCGTCCCATAGCACATCGGGCTGAAAGCGTGCCAGGTAGAGGAATAGCAACGCGGTCCCCAGTGCAGCCAGCAGGCCGGGCCCAACAAAGTCAATCCACTTCACCTGGGGTTGCCGCAATCCCAGTTGATCCAATGCCTCTATATGGAGCGCCGTGACCGGTTCTCCCTCTCGCACGATGATCTGGCCGGCTTTGAAGGTGCGCAGCACGGATGAAACTTCCTCGCGGGCACGGGCCTGAGCCTCAGCCGTGGCTGTCGCATCGAGGAAAGAATTGGGGACTAAGAAGCGCTGGGCAAGCGCGATAGTGACGGCAGCCTCTTCGTCCGAAAGGTCGAGACTGACCAGAGCGGGCACTCCCTCGCGGGCATCCTCCAGATACCCCTCGCGAATCTGATGCCGCATTGCCTGGTCAATCACAGCCAGAGTCTCCCATTGGACTCGGTCCCAACTCTCGTCGGGCAGGGTGAGGAGGATGTCAAGTGTCTCAGAGGGAAAGTCGGCCAGTTCGGGCACGGCCAGAATCCAGCCCCGCTTCTGGGCAGGGGAGGCCAGTGTATCGGCACGCACCGCCCCCAGGTAGTCGAGCACCTGACGTGCGCGGTCGAGTTGTTGGCGGGCTCGCGCCGGGTCGGGGCGGGTGTAGATCGGTCTGACTGCGGCCGCAGCCCGCTCCTGCTCCTCCATCCGCAGGATGGCACTCTCGTAGGTTATGCTACGAGGGGCGCGGATGTCCTCGGGAGCGACGTCTCCCTCCTCCAGCACCACCCGACCAGTAGGCAATAGGGGGAGAACCATCACAGTGCCCGTAACCCCTGCCAGCACCACTCCCAGCAGGATCAGGCGTAGCCAGGCCCACCACCGGACCCGGCGTGGTGGGCGGGCTCTTCTATTGCCTCTGGTGTTGGTTGCGTTCTTGCTCATCAGTTGAAGTAGGGGCGCAGTAACTGCGCCCCTACGCTGGTCCATCAGTATGGCACGTGCCCCGGCAAGCGTGCTTTAACCAGAGAGTAACTCACGCACGACTTGGTTCACGACCCGGCCATCGGCGCGACCCTTGAGTTTGGACATCAATTGGCGCATCACCGGTCCCATCTGTCCCATCCCGGTTGCTCCGACCTCTGTGATGACCTGACGTGCCTCCTCAATGATTTCTTCCCGCGAAAGGAGGCGGGGCAAGTATTCTTCCAGAATCGCCAACTCTGCTTCCTCGCTAGCAAGCAGTTCAGGACGGTCGGCCTGCCGCAACTCGGCGATGGTGTCACGTCGCCGGCGAGCCTGCTTTTGCAGTACCGCGATTACACCGGCATCATCAAGTTCGCCGCCGTGCTCGACCTCAGCGTTGACTATCGCGGCCAGTGCCATACGAATGACAGACTTGCGACGCTCGTCACGGGCACGGAGTGCCTCTTTAAGATCCTCCTGCAATCTCTGCTTCAGGCTGATGCGTGTCTTCATTTCCGCAGCCCACCGCTCTATAGGCTCCTGCGCAGGTCTTTGCGCGTCTGCTGGCGGCTCTTGCGCAATTTGGCCGCCTTCTTGCGCTTGCGGATCACACTCGGCTTCTCGTAGAAGCGGCGGCGGCGGACCTCCGATAACACGCGGTCAGCCTGCACTTTCCTGTTGAAACGCTTCAACAAGGAATCGAAGGACTCGCCTTCCTCAATGATAACTCTGGTCACTCACTTCCCCCCTCTCTATACCCGGTTTTGAACCGGTTTCTCAATCGCGGGTTCATTATAATCGCCCAGCGGAGACTTGTCAAGCAGGATTGGGCTCCCACACGTGCACGACCTGGATACCGTCGGCCTCCAGTGCCCGCACGGCAGTCTCCCGATCCACCCCCTCCAGACGGAAGGCGACAAGGCGATCCTGGGGCCGTTCACCCCAGAATAGGCCCAATGAGTAAATGTTGCCACCCAGGGCTGCCACGCGGCTGGTGACCCGTGCCAGGCTGCCCACCTCCTCCGGGATCAAGACGGTGATGCGCAGCGAGGGATGCCCGCCTCCCATCCCCTCGACGAAGACGCGGAAGATGTCCGTATCGCTGATAATGCCGACCAATTCGTCGTTCTCGACGACGGGCAGGCAGCCGATGCGGTGATCAATCATCTTACGCGCTGCCTCCTCGATGGGCAGGTCGGGTTCCACAGTGATGACCGGGCCGTGGATGATCTGGCCGATCTTCGTGCGCGAGAGGATGTAGTCTACCTCAAAGACGCTGAGGGTAGTGGTAGGAGTAGGAGAGGCGTAGACCAGGCTTTTCTCGGTCACAATGCCGACCAGTTTGCCGTTCTCGTCCAGCACCGGCAGATGGCGGAACGGCTTACTACGGATCAGGTCTAGGGCCTCTTTGAGACTGGTGTCGGTCGTGATGGTGACCGGGTTGGGGGTCATACGATCTTTGACTAGCATAGTCTTCCTCCTCTATGTTGGTAAACTGGTGACTTGATAACCTGGTAGATTGGGTGGAGATGCGACAGAAGACACAGTCGCTCATCGAATTACCTCGCCCACCAGATAGCCGTTCTGCGCGGTCAGCAGCCGCGTGGCGGTGAGCCGATCGTGTAGATCGTCTTCCGCGTGCGTGACGACCCGCAGATAATTGTCGGTCAGACCGGTCCAGAGGCCATCTCGTCGGCGCTGTTCCCACAGAACCTCCATCGCCCGTCCTATGAACCGCTGACGGAAGCGGGATGCCTGCTCAGCACCCAGTTCGCGCATTGCGCGTGCCCGTGCCCTGCGCACCTCGGGCGGCACTTGGTCTGGCAGGCAGGCAGCGGCTGTGCCCGGCCGTGGGGAGTAGGGAAAGACGTGGAGGCGCGCAAATTCCATCGCCGCCACGAAATCGTAACTGGCGCGGAAGGCATCCTCGTCCTCGCCGGGGAAGCCGACGATGATGTCGCTGGTCACCGCCAGGTCGGGGATAGCGGCACGGGCGGCCTCCACCAGCCGGGCGAACTCTCGCCTGGTGGTGCGGCGGCCCATACGACGCAGGATCTCATCGCAGCCGGACTGGAGCGGCAGATGGAGTTGGCGGCACAGGCGCGGGCTCTCCCATAATCTGAAAAAATCCTCGTCCAGGTCCCAGGGCTCCAGCGACGAGAGCCGGAGCCGGGATAGGTCGGTATCGGTCAGCAGGGTTTTGACCAGTGCGTATAGGCCACCTGGCAGCCCCAGGTCACGGCCATACGAGCCCAGGTTCACGCCGGTCAGCACGGCCTCTTGGCAGCCGGCCTCGGCAAGCGCCTGCACTTCGGCGACGACGTCGGCCAGGGGGCGGCTGCGGGCCGGGCCGCGCAGCAGACGCACGATACAATAAGTGCAGTGATTGTCGCAGCCATCCTGCACCCTGACGAAGGCGCGGGTACGGAGGAGAGGCCCTCCCTTCCCCGTCCCTGACCCTTTCCCCTTCCTGCGGGGGGGATAGGGAGCCACAATCTCCGCTACCCGCCCCTTATCGGTATTGGGCACGATCCAGGCGACGCCGGGGAGGTGGCCGGCCTGCTCCGGGGCTAGCGTGGCATAGCAGCCGATGACAGCGATGCGAGCCTCTGGATTGGCACGGGCCAGCGATCTGATGCGGTGGCGCGACTTGCGTTCCGCCTCGGCGGTGACGGCACAGGTGTTGACGATACAGACATCAGCCTGGGCCGGAGTGGAGACGACTGTGTGACCAGCAGCGGCGAACTGGCGAGTTATCGCCTCAATCTCGCTTTGGTTCAGGCGACAGCCCAGGCTCTGCAGATAGACGTTCATCAATCCACGTATCCCAGATGCCTCAGTTGCTCTTTCACGGTCTCCATATCCTCAGGGGCTAATGGCTGCTTCACCGGTATCTCCGCCAGCGGGTGTTTCACCCGCCCCCAGGAGATGTGCTCCCACGCCCGCTCGTGGTAATAGTACAGGATCACACGGATGCTGTGGAACAGAATAGTGATGACCGACATCTCCTTCCAGTCGCCGGTAACCAGGTACGAGATCAGACCCAGGAGCACAATGCCGATCAGCCGCCAAACGATGGATTTAGCCCAAGAACGTTTTCTGGTGTCCATAAATACTCTCCCGATTCAGAGTCGCACAGAGCGCTATGGCTCTGTCACAGTCAGGTCGTCGAAGTGGATCTCCACACCAGGCTCGAAGAATGAGCCGGCGTAAAGGCCAATCCCCCCCCGACGGTAATCCACATCCTCAACCTGAACCAGTTGCACGCCATTGACGAGAAAGGTCATCGCCGCGTCCTGGCAGATGACCTCCAGCAGGTTGGTCGCGACTCCCGTCTGGATGGCATCAGCGGGAACCCAGTCACCGCTCAACGGTTTCCGCTCCCCATTGTCGTACTTGCTGACCTGGTAGTAGCCGTCGCCGCTGATGGAGAAGCAGTAGAAATGATCGGGGTCCTGCATCCGCACCAATACACCGTATTCGTTGTCGTCCGGGCCGGCGACTTGAGTCGCCTCAACAGCGAGGTGGAAGTCAGAGAACTCGCGGCCGGCGGAGGCCCAGGCGAGGCGGTTGGGCGCTTTGACGACGATGCGCATCACTCCTTCGTGATACCCAACCTCCGCAGAGGCATCGGATTCAGCCTGCCAGCCGCTGGTTGGGTCGGAGAAATCGTCGCTCCAGGGTAACTCCCCCCTCCCACAGGCGACCAGCAAAGCCATCATCGTCACCAACGCCTGGACGAGCAAGCGTCTATTCACTATTGACATCTCCAATCACTGATAATCCGTTGCCGTCCTGCAATCCGTTATGCAATCCGTCACTGTCCTACAATCCGTTGTTCTACGGCCTAGTAACGGTGAAGTCGTCGAACCGGACACGAACGTTACCCTCTGGGCCACTCCCGGCCCCGATACCCACGTCGCCTCGCGTGTGGGTATCGTCGCTGACTTTCTCCAGCAGTTGGCCGTTGACGTAAAGGCTCAGTTCGTCTCCCTGGCAGAGCGCCAGAATGTGATTGGTCTGCTCGCCCGTTCTGATGGCGGGGGAGGGAGCCATCCCACTGCCATCTCCGGTGAGGATTTCCAGGTCACCGCCGTCCACGCGCCGGAAAATGGCGTAATAACCATCGGCGCTGATAGCGAAGTAATAGAAGTTATCCACGTCTATATGGCGACAGATAACGCCAAAGTGACCACCCTGGGAGCCGGAGGCCAGGTAGGCATCCACCTCAACGCTCACGTCCTCGAACCGCTCACCCGGGTTGGCCCAGATGAACCAGTTTGGCTCGTATAGTTTGATGAAGTACTCGCCCTCCTCGTAGCCACGCTCGAACTTCTCGCGCCGGTCCACACCCCAGCCACTGCGTGGGTTGTCAAAATCATCCTGAAAAAGCGGGCCCTGCTCGTGGCTCCCCGTGCAACTGCAGACTAGCAACAGGGCGAGTACGATTAAGCAACCTTTCATGTGACTGTAGTATTGTTTCATCGTTGCCTCCCGTCCGCACGGGAATGATCCGGTGTGCAGATGGTGAGATTATAGCATGGGCGGAGGATTTGCAAAAGGCTGCGCGTTGCCCATCTTTGACGACTATGCTATAATCACACTAGATACAAGCGCACTCGACTTCCATCGAAGGAGCAGGGGCAATGGCAAAGAAGCGGGTCAGCATGGGCGACCGTCGTAAGGCAAGGGAATATGAAAGGCAGGGCGTCCAGGCCTACGAGGAGTGGGACATTGATCGGGCCATTAAATGTTTCGAGGCTGCTGCCCGTCTTGTCCCCGATGAGCCGGATTACCGGCTTTACCTGGCGCGGGTGTTGGCTCGCAGCGGTGATTTTGACCAGGCCCTGCGGGCGCTGGCAGATTTCATGCGACTGGAGCCCGACTCGCCGCTGGAGGATCGCTTCGAGCAACTCTTTGCCAGTGGAATGGACGAGGTGGAACTGCTGCTTACCGACAAGATGACTGCAGCAGGGATGCCCATTGAAGAGATCGGCGCTGCTATTCAGATGTGGCTGGAATACCGCATTACCCTCGGACGCGATCCGCTCATCGTGCGCAAGCCGGAGACCTGGGCGGCGGCGCTCGACTACACGGTACGCAAGGTCAATCTGCGCCCGGTGAGGCGGCGGGAAATCGCGGCTCTCTACGGCGTCAGCGAGCGAGCGGTGCGGGATCGGCATAACGACCTGGTGCGCACGCTCGACGTGATGCCGTGCGATTATCGGTATTTTACGGGTAAGGAGAACCCGTTGGACAAACTGGTTGAGGCAGCGGAGTTACTGGAACAACTGGAGGCCCGTTTTCAGGAAGCGTAAGGTAACATCCTTACTCCCGGTTCTCAGATCACTCCGGTAATGCGCCCGGCGTCGGCGGGTAGCGGTCGAAGAAATCACGGCTACAATCATCGGTGTCCTGTTCGGGCGGACGGCGTTCCAGTGAGTGGCCTGCATTGACCCCTCCAGGGTGCGGCACGACGCCAGAGAATGAACCGCTGCCGTAAACTACCACGTCCACCGCCGCGCCCCCACCATCCCGTAGCACAATCTCATCCCCTTCGTTGGCGAGGGCCAGGCCATCGCAGGTGCCTGGATCCACGCGCACCATGTTCGGCACGCCGGGGGAGTCCCGGTTGGGGTCAATCAGGAACTCGTAATCGGGCGTGAAGCCCACCACGTCTTCGGCCTGCTGCGCCACGACGATCATCCCACCCGCCGGCAGCAGGGCCCCGGCCGGGAAGCGATACATCCCATCGCCGCAGTCGTCGGGCAAAGCATTGACTTCGGCCGTCATGTCCCCCAGGTACCAGCCAGAGAGGTCCACGTTTTCAGCCGTGGGGTTGTAGATCTCTATCCACTCGCCGGTGAGCGGGCTATCGGATGGGCGATACATCACTTCGCTGATCAGCGGGTGGCGCAGCGGCGATTGGTAATTCCAGTCATAATCGAACATGGAGTACAGGTAGTCGAAAAGAGCCGCCGAGCGTACTTGAAGCGCCATCTCCCGGTTGACCTTACTGGAGGTCTCGCTGCCGTTGATGCTTCCCACGTGGACGTATTTGCCTTCAGCGCCCAGATCCACCAGCACCATTTTGTTGTGGATGCCGTACTCGGTGGGATCACCCAGGTGGGCGCTCAGATCCAGCCCCTCGGCCTCGGCGATGCTGTTAACGTAGGCTGCTGCCTCGACGTTGTTGGTCAGGGAGAAATTATCAATGTTAAAGGTGCCGCCGTTAAGGAGGATGCGCACGCGGGCGCCGCGCCGCGCCGCGTCAATGTAAGCCTGCAGGCGCAGATTGGGCGCATTGGCCGGGTCGCCCCAGTCGGGGTACTCATACAACTGCTCTACGTAGACCGCGTCGCCTGCACCGGCCCGCGCCACCAGTCCCAGCAGTGCGTCGCCGGTGCGCAGGGCCGATTCCGGTGCCGTCACCAACTCGAACCAGGTCCCCGTCGTCGCCAGCGGTTGGGGGAACCGGACGGTGTAGGTCATCCAATCCTCGCCTGTATCGGGCGTGAAGCCCTGCGGCGGCGCTCCATATCCCAGCACGTTGTCCGGTCCCCACATACTGATGTCCGCGTGGTTCTCCGGATCGCAGTCGGCCTCGAATATCTCCACCGCCCGCGCCACCATCTCCGGTGCGTCCGTCACCAGCACGACTCCCCGCGAGCCGCCGGTACCATTGCCCTTGTCGTCACCAGGGAGGCTGCTATGGGTTAGATTCTGTGAACCCACCAGCAGCCGCTCTTGGTCCACGATCATAAATTTAGCGTGCATAAAGGTGTAGCGGTCGTAGATCTTGAGTGTGTCGGAATTGACCATGAAGTAGCACAGGCCGTGGCCGGTGGCATGCAACTGCTGACAGGCCCACAACTCCTGATCTTCTATGCCGCCGGCGGGGCCGCCCTCCAGCAGCACGGTGACACTGACGCCTTGCTGGGCCTGCTGCACCAGTTCTGTCACCAGTCCATAGTGCTTCAGCGTGTACACCTCTAACTCGATGCTCTCTTCCGCCGAGCGGATAGTGTCCACCACCACTTGATAGGCGTTATCTGGGGCAATGCCGACGGTCACCACCCCGCTCGTATCCAGCGCGGGCTGGAAGAACCGCTCCAGGTCCCATCCCGGATAGCGGGCACGCCGGCCGTGCCAGGGGTCGTCGGCGTATTGGGCCCAGTCGGCTACCGTGTCGGTGTCCTGGGACGGCAGGCCGGTCTCCTCGTCGGGGTAACGGTAGAGTATCTGACCCGCCTCGGCGAAATTGGAGCCCCCGTAGGGCCAAACCGCCGCGCCGTCCCAGCCGTCAATAGTCTTGTCCCCATTCTTGTAAACCAGCGCGTCCCGCACGAAGCCCCCGGCATCGCGCAGTACCACCTCGTCGCCACTGTTAGCGAGGGCTGGCCAGCCGGGAAGCACATAGTCCGGCTCGAAGCCGAAGGAGGCCTTAAAGTCCGTCCTGCTGCGGGCCAGCCAGAGCCGCTGGTGAGGCGCAATCGCCACCGCCGGTAAGTCGGTGCAACTCCAGTCAGTGGTGACCCACTTGCACAACTCCCATCCGGTCAAGTCCACGGCCTGGTAGTTACCGTTGAGCAAGAGCACCGCTTCGTCGTAGTCGTTGGCCTGTAGACCATCGTAGAGCACCGCTTCAATGATTACCCCGTAAGGTGGGGGGATGTAGTTGCGGAGGAGCAGAGGAAGGTACAGCGGTGGCCTGGTCTTAACCTCAGTTGACCAAGTGGCGCTATTGTTGATAAGTACTGTCTCACTGGCGGTGGTTGTGGCGGTGACGTAGTTGGTGAGGGTGCCGGAGGCGGT
>QMOC01000013.1 GCA_003648085.1 Chloroflexota bacterium | reverse complement strand
GGTGGTCGCAATGCCCATCTGCACCTGGTAGCCCAATTCGCGCAGCCGGTCGGCGATGATGCTGGCCGAGCGACGCTCCTGGAAAGCCAGTTCCGGGTGCGCGTGAAAGTCGCGCCGCCAGGCGACCAGTTGCCCGCGCAGCGCCTCTGCCTCGGCTTTGAAGTCTATCCGGTTTGACATGCCTCTTCCTTGTCCCTTAAGGTGCTGATTTCATTTGGGTGTGGCTAAAATCAGTGGGACGTCCGGCTTCAGCCGGAAAATCCCCGCTGAAGCGGGGCCTCCGGCCTTTTCTCCCCACGAATTTTAGCCAGACCCATTTCATTTTACCCCATTATCACCGCAAGCGCAATTCCCATCCCAAAAGAATCGGGGCGACGGGTGTACTGTCGCCCCCACGGTGCGATTACATCCGCTTTGTCTTGTAATCCGCCGTTCTACCCCCCCGCCGCAGCCCGCTCCGCCAGCACCTCCGCGATCGCCCCCTCGGCCTCTTCCGGCAACGGCGGTACCTGGTGCTCCTCCAGGATCTCTCGCGCACGCTCATTGGCTCGCGTGAACATGTCCTTCCTGCCCAACTTCACCCAGCGGTCGTAGCGGTTACGGTCAATCAAGGCCGGCCGCCACTGCGCCCACTTCCAGTTGTCGAGGGTATGGTCGTCCGCCAGGAATCCCGCGCCCGGCCGGACGCGGGCGATGGCGTCGAGCGCCAGCGTCGTCTCGTTGACGGCGACCCCGTCCACCAGGAAACGGGTCATGCGGATGATCTCGTCGGCGATCACCAGCGCCTCCATTGATGAGGTGGAGCCGTACTCGATATAGCCTACGTCGTGAACCAGCGTGGCACGCGCCAGGAAGTTGGTCAGGATGGAGAAGGTCATCTCGATGCCCGCCTGCGCGTCCACCACTTTGCTGTCACTGGCACCGCCGGCCGACCACGCGGGGAGATTGTAGTAGCGGGCCAGGTCCATCTGCGCCATCATGCCCAGCGGCCACTCCGGGCTGCCATAACTCACGATGGTGCTCTTCATATCCATTGCCGCCGTGTTCATCCCGTAGAGGAACGGCGTGCCGGGGCGGATCAGTTGGGAGATGATCAGCCCGACCAGACACTCCGCGTTTCCCAACGCTAACGCGCCCGCCAGCGTGATCGGTCCGCCGCCGCCGGTGTTAGGCGAGGGCGGGTAAGATGCCGGGATGCCCTTTTCAGCGCAGAAGGTCAGCTTCTGGAGCGACTCCTCGGGGATCAGCAAGGGGGAGATGGGCTCTGCGTAGAGTAACAGGAATGGCTTTTCGCGCAACGCCTCCTCATCACTGGCCACGGCTACCGCAATACGATAGATGTCCTCCATATCGGCGCGGTTCTTGGCGGTGTAGACGATGGGTTTGACCGAGCCACGGATCATGCGGATGAACTCGTGGATGTAGAGGTCATCGGGTGGCACGTCAGAGGGATTGCCCATAGACATGATGAAGTCCATATTCTCCAGTGCGTCGCACAGGTGAGCGATGTCCTCAACGTCCTGAGCCATCGTCCGACGGCGTTCACCGGTCTTCACATCCAACGTGAAGGTGGTATCGGAGCCAGAACCGAAGAAGACTTTGCCCAGTTCCAGCGGCATCGTCAGGTTGCCCAGCCTATCGTACATGGGGATGCGCGAGGGCGCGCAGGCGATGGCGTCGGTGACCAGGTTTTCCGGTATCTTGATGCGGCCATTGGATTCCCAGGCCCCGGCCTCGAGCAACAGTTCGCGTCCCTGAGGGTCCTGCATCTCCACGCCGGTCTTGGCCAGGATCTCCAGCGTGGCGTAGTGGATCGCCCGCACCTGCTCGTCGGACAGGACGCGGATCATCGGTTGCAGTGTTTGAACGGGCAGTTGTTGAGTCACAGGGCTAACCTCCAGATCAATTCAATCTCCTCTGACTTGAGAGGCTCATACTGTCCGGCGATCCGGCCTCCACTTGACATTGCTGTTCTCCTTCCTGAGTTTGTCTTGCACTCGTTGCATCTCTCTGATGAGAAGCCCTAGACGTGGGTCACGCATCAAAGGAGCAGCCGCTCGTTGCTCCTTAACCATCTCCAGGTGGATCTCTCCGCTGAATAATCCTTCCTCGAAGTAGGGTGCCTTGACCACCACCCGGCCTCGAGGGTCAATGACCTCTGAGCCGCCCCAGTAGTGCAGATCCCCTTCTCGACCCACGCGGTTGACAAAGATCACGTAGACCCCGTGAAGCTGGGCGAAAACGCGGTTGATGCCTTCCCAGCAGGTCGGGAGGTCCAGGTATTCGCCCAGGCCCTGCTTAGAACTGGCCGCGGGGTGAAGCAGCAGCGAGGCCCCATCCTGTACGGCAATGTAGGCCACCGGGGGAATCCAGGCATCGGCGCAGATAAGGATGGCCATGCGCCCATGCCGGGTGTCGAAAGCCTCGATGCTATCTCCCGGTACGAAGCGCCTGCCCTCTTGGAAAACGGCATAGGTGGGCAGGTAGAGCTTGCGGTGCAGGTGGCGAACCTGTCCGTCCTCGAGATAGACGGCCGCGTTGTGGTGCCGATGGTGGGTGCTCTTCTCCACGAAGCCGACGACGAGGGAGAGGGCGCGGCTCTCCGCTTGTAAGGTCGCCAGGGGCTGAGCCTCGAGGGTCATGGCTACCTCGGCCACCTGTTCTCCCAAATCGTAGCCGGTCAGACTAAGTTCGGGGAAGATCAGGAGATCCACCCCTTGCTCTTTGGCCTGCCGGACGTAGCGTAGAGCCCGGCTCAAATTGGCCTCCACGTCGCCCAGTGAGCAGTCCACCTGGGCCAGGCCGACCTTCATGATTCCATTCCTCAGATGAGCGTTCACGGCACCAGCGAAGATGCGAAACGCTCTCGAATCCAGGCATCCGTGGCCGGGTCTAGTGGCTCCGGCCGGTGCTCCGCCAGGATGCGGCGCGCCACATCTTTGGCCCGAGCCCAGGCGTCGGTACCACCGGCCTGCTCCCACATCTGACGCCCCTGCCGGTCGAAGACGGCCGAGGGATAGTAGTGCTCGGTACGCATGTAGCGCAGCGTGTGTTCGTCCATCAGGTAGTGTCCCCCAGGACCAATGCGGTCAATCACATCAAGTGCCAGCGTGTCATCGTTGACCTCGATGCCGCGCACAGCGCGCATCGCCAGCCCCAACAGTTCGTTGTCAATCACAAACTGCTCGTAGGCAATGGTGGACATATCCTCCAGCATTCCGGCGGCGTGGTGGATGAAGTTGGCCCCGGCCAGCGCGACCTGGATGACCGACTGGGCCTTCTCGATGCCCGCCTGGATGTCCGGAATCTTGGCCTCGGTCATGCCAGCGCTGTTGTAGATGGGCACGTGATAGAAGTGGGCCAGTTGGGTGATGGCGGCGTTGCACAGCCCCAACTCCACCGAGCCGCCCAGGTACTTGCCGCTGCGCATGTCGGCTGTGGCAGGGATGGGCCCGATGAGGACGGGACAGCCGGGCTGGACCAGTTGGGTCAGCGTCAGCCCGGCCAGCTGCTCGGCGTTCAACTGCGCCAGCATCCCGGCCAACGTGACCGGCGCGGTCGAGCCGGCCATCGGCGCCGCTGAGAGAACGACCGGCATGCGCTGCCGACAGATCTCGATTAGCAGCATCGTCACGTCGGTGGCGAACTTGAGGGGGCTGACCATCCAACTGGTGATGAAGGAGACGATAGGGCGCTCACGCAGCGGCTCGGCGCCCCCCATAATGCGCTCGCTCATCTCCACCACGTCGCGGATGCCCTGGATGGTGTAGACGCCAGCCTGGACGTGCTTGGTGGTGTTCGCCAGCGCAGCGTAATACTTGTTGATCTCCACCGTCTCCTCGGGCAGGTCGGTGGGGTAGATGGGTATGAGGTAGAAGTGGATGTTGCCCAGCGCGTCCACAATGCGGGCCATATCAGCCACGTCCCGGAGCACCGCCTTGCGGATTCCGCCCGTCTCCAGATCAAGCACCTGCAACGCCGCGCCACCGGTGCCGATGTGGACCCGCGCTCCCTCGAGGATCAGGTCGTGCTCCGGGTCACGGCCCGCCAGCACCACGCGCGAGGGTGCTTTGTCTACCGCGTCCTCGACGAGGGACTGTGGCAGCCGCACTCGATTGCCGTCCACATCTGCCCCGGCCTCCTTAAACAGCCGCAGCGCCTCCGGCTCCTCCACCTGTACCCCCGTCTGCGCTAGGACCGTCAGCGACGCTTTGTGGATTTGCTTTACCTGCTCATCGGTCAGCGGTTTATACTGCCCGCCGATCAGGCCCTTGCCGGGGCCCGACCGTTTCCGTCGCATGCTTGATGATGTCATGCTTGCTTGTCCCTCCATCTCTCCTCGCTGACCTGCGCCGGTCAGGCATTCAGCCTCTTCGATACCATCACCGGATCACGAAAGCCTGCCGCGCCAGCGTCTCGACCTCATTCCGCGTCGCAGGGCGAGGGTTGGTCTTGGCATTTACGTTCGCGACCGCCCGTTCGGCCAGCAGCGGCAGATCCGCCTCAGCGACCTTCACCGAGGCAATCTCGAACCGCGCAAGAAGCGCTTCGGCATCCGCTCGCACCCGGTCCACCAGCGGTTCGAGCCGCGTGATCTTCCGCCCCAGCGCTGGCCGGTTGTACTCCAGGACCGGGTCCATACAGCGTATCAGGATCAGCCCGTGGGGTAGTTCATGGTACAGCCCGCCGGTCACGTTGCCGATGGCGTGCATCAGCCCTAGCCCGGCGTGCAGCATCGCGGCGCCTGTGAGCAGGCTGCCCTGCAGCATCGCGCTGCGGGCCTCCAGATCGTCGCCGTGTTCCACTGCCACTCGCAGGTGAGAGGCGATCAGTTCCGCTCCGCCCAAGGCCAGGGCATCGGTAATCGGCGTGGCCGCGCTGGAGATGTAGGCCTCCAGGCCGTGGATGAAGGCGTCTATGCCGGTGAAGAGGGTAGTCTTGGGTGGCAGGCCCAGCGTCAGTTCCGGGTCGAGCAGCGCCACGTCGGGCCATTTAGCCACGACGCTGTCCTTCTCCCGTGTGTCGAGGTTACTGATGACCGCCCAGGGGGAGATCTCACCGCCGGTGCCTGCCGTCGTCGGCACGGTGCAGAGGAAATCAGCACCGCACCGCTCGGCGATGACCTTGCCCGCGTCCATCGCGCTGCCGCCGCCGACGGCGAGCACCGCGTTCGCGCCGGCCGCTTTCCCTCGTTCCGTTCCACGCGCCACCGTTTCCCACGAGGGGTTGGGCTCCACCTCGGTGAAGGTTTCCACCCGCTCCCAGCCCACCTCGCGCAGTTGCGTGGCGATGCGCCGCACCAGTGGCCTGGCCCACTCCTCCCGCGGTGCCACCAGCAGCAGCCGCCCCGCAGTGGCTGGCGGGTTGATATACTCGCCGACCCGCTCGATCAGCCCCACGCCGACCAGCGTTTTGGTAGGCCAGCGAAACTCGTACATCTCATCCATCTGACTTATTTATCTGCCCTGCCAGCGAGCGCGCCAGTTCGACCGCTGAAGCCGCATCGGGCGCATAGCCATCGGCGCCAATCTCGTCGGCGAAGGTCTGGGTGACCGGAGCACCACCGACCATCACCCGCACAGTGTCCCGCAGACCTGCTTCCATCAGCGCGTCAATTGTGCGCTTCATGCTCGGCATAGTGGTGGTCAGCAGCGCCGACATGCCGATGAGGTTTGGATGCTCCATCTTGATCGCCTCGATAAACCTATCGGGAGGGACATCAGTGCCCAGGTCAACGATCTCGAAGCCGCCGCCCTCCAGCATCATGCCCACCAGGTTCTTGCCGATGTCGTGCAAGTCGCCCTCGACGGTGCCTATGACCACCTTGCCGGCCGACGGCACGTCACTCTCGGTCAACAACGGGCGCAGGATGGCCATGCCAGCGTGCATCGCACGCGCGGCGATGAGCACTTCGGGCACGAATAACTCGCCGTCCCGGAAGTCCACGCCGACCCGGTCCATCCCGGCGAGGAGCCCGCCGTTGAGCACCTCTGCCGGCGTCAGCCCTTCATCGAGTGCCCTTTGCGTCAGTTCGGCAACCGCATCATCTTCACCGTCGTATAGTTTCTCCGCGATTTGCTTGAGTATGTCGCTCATTTATTCTGCCTCTTGCGATAGTGCTTGATGTACCTCGTCGCGAACTCGTCTCGCCCCAGGAGCACATCCACCGCTAGCACAGTCTGTCTGACCCGCGCCGCGTTGACGATGGGAGCATTGACGCCCTCCCAGATGGCCATGGCTAGGAACGCCCGGTTGAGCACCTCACGGTCCGGCAGACCGAAGGAGACGTTGCTGGCCCCCAGCGTCATGTTGACGCCCAGTTCGGCCCTGACCAGGCGGATGGCCTCCAGCGTGACCAGCGCGGCTTTGGAATCGGCGCCGACGGTCAGGGCCAGGCAGTCAATCAGGACGTCCTCGCGGGGGATGCCCAAAGCCTCGGCCCGCTCGACAATCTTGAGGGCGATCTCCAGCCGTCTGTGTGGGTCATCAGGGATGCCCTCGTCGTCCATACACAGGCCGATGACCGCTGCCCCGTGCTCGGCCACCAGCGGCAGGACGCGGCTCAGGTTCTTCTCCTCGCCGTTGACCGAGTTGACCAGCGGCTTGCCCTGGTAGACTTTCAGCGCGGCAGCCAATGCTGCGGGGTCTGGCGTGTCAATGCTGAGGGGAACCTCCACCACCTCCTGGACCATCTCCACGGCGCGGGGCAGCAGCGCCATCTGGTCCACGCCGGCCGCGCCCACGTTCACATCAATCACGTCGGCACCGGCAGCGACCTGAGCCAGCGCCTCGTCCTTGACGATCTCGACGTTGCCCGCGACGAACTCGGCCGCCAGCCGCTTGCGCCCGGTGGGGTTGATACGCTCCCCGATGAGCACCGTAGGGCGGTCAGGAGCGATGCGAACGACCTCCTTTGTTCCCTTGAGGATGGTCTCCATAGCCTTCACTCCTTTGCGCAACGCTTGGGCCGACCACGGCAACCGCGGCCGGCCCTCGCGTTACATCTCATCCTGACAGATGTGCTAGTCGCCGCAACTCTTAATCAGATTGTTCTCCAGCAGGAAGTTGCAGGCCACATCCTTGGGATCCTGCTCGTCGCCGGTGTCCAGTTCCTGATCCTCGCCTACATCCACCAAGCTGTTGAGGTAGGTCATAGTATCGGTATCCAAGGCCTTAGCAATAGGAGACAGAATATCCGCGATCTCGGGGTACTTGTCCAGCACGTCTTTGCGCACTACCGGTGCGGGGTTGTAGACAGGGAAGAACTGCTTGTCATCCTCCAGGTTGAACAAGCCCCAGGCGGCGATGCGGCCGTCGGTGGCAAAGCCCATGGCCAGGTCACACTCACCGTCCCGCAGCGCCTTGTAGGTCACCCCAATCTCCATCGTGCGCACATTCTCCTCCTTGAAGGCAAAGCCGTACTTTTCCTGCAATGCCGGGTAGCCGTCAGGTCGCACGGTCCACTCTTCGTCAGAACAGAGGATCGCGTCGGGGTTCTGTTCCAGGTAGGCGGGCAAGTCGGAGAGTTTTTGGACGCCGTACTGGGCGCCGGCTTCCTTGGTCATCATCAGCGTGTAGGTGTCGTTGAAGGGAGCCATCTCCAGCCAGACGAGGCCGTTGGCGGCATCCTCGGCCTTGACCTTGTCGTAGCACTCCTGGGGATCGGTGATGGCCTCCTCGTGCCCCAGATGGACCATCCAGGCCGTGCCGGTGTACTCCCAATAGAGATCCACTTCGCCGGACTCCAGGGCTTCCCGGTTGACACTTGTGCCCCCCAGGTCAACCTTATTGTTGACGGTGAAGCCGGCGTCCTGGAGGGCCAGGACGGTCATCCACCCCAGAAGGTACTGCTCGGTGAAGTTCTTGGAACTGACGGTGATCTCTTTTTCCTGAGCCGTCTTGCCACAGGCCATCAGCAACATTGCCACGACGACCAGCAGACTTAGAACACTGAATAGCCTTCTCATCTCATTCCTCCTTACTACATGATTAGTGATACTCACTCGGATACAGGCTTTCGCTTCTGCTAATCAGACATCACCTCCTTCGTGTCCCGAATCCAGGCCGCGAGATCGAGTGGCCGCCGCCAGGCTAAACGCCGCGCGGTGCCAGCAATTGCTGAACTTTCCCCATAATGAAGTCAAGACCAATGGCGAACACCGCAATCAGGATTGATGCCACGACGACCATATCAGTCCGCCTCACACGGAGGCCGGCCGCTATAGGATGGCCCAGGGTGGGCCAGCCGATGAAGGTGACCAGAGCCGCCGTGCCTACGTTGATCACCACCGCCGTGCGGATACCGGCGAAGATGATGTTGAGAGCCAGTGGTAACTCGATGCGGAACAGAATCTGCCGCTTGGTCATCCCCATGCCTCGCGCCGCTTCGATAACGGCCCGATCCACCTCGTCAATGCCGGTGGCCGTGTTGCGCACGATGGGCAACAGGGAGTAGAACCACAGGGCAAAGATGGAGGGCTTAAAACCGATGCCCAGAAAGGCCATGGAAAGGCCCAGGATGGCCATACTGGGCACCGTCTGGCCGATATTGGCCACGCCCAGGATTAGAGGGGCGAAGTCACGGAATCCCTCCCGCGTGATGAGAATGCCGGCCGGGACCGCGGTCAGCACGGCCAACAGCGCGGAGACGAAAACGACTTCCATATGGAGCAGGATATAGCGGGTAAGTTTGGCAGGCCGGCCGGTTTGATCGAAGAACATGCGGTATGTCATCGTCTCCGGCTCGATGCGGTAGATGACCTGATTGTAGAGCAGCACCACCACGATAGCCAGCAGGATAGGGACTACCACCCAACCCAGGACTTCTTTAAGCACCGGGGTCACGTTCGATGTGCGAAGGCGTCCGAACGAAGTAGCCGTCATCTCTCACCCCCCTTCCTGGCGCTGAGGGCTTCCTGGATCGCGTCCAGTTGAATGAGCCCACGCACTCGCTGCTCCTCATCCACCACACACGCCGTCCGGTAGTCAGAGGCCAGCAACTCCGACAGCGTGTCCCTCAGGCTGGTGCCCAGTTGGATGCTGACCGCGGCAGGAGTGAGAAACGCATCCACCCACCCTTGTTGGCCCTCCAGGTCCCGGGCGTTCACGTAGCCCTTCAGGCTCCGGTCTGCGCCGATGACGTAGACGAAATCCAGGCCTCTCTCTTGCATGAACTGCCTTGCCTCGCGGACGCTCTGAGTATCGAAGATCAGCGGGGGATGCTGGTCCATCACCTCTTCCACGCGCACGAGATTGAGCCACTTCAAGGCTCGATCAGCCCCCACAAAATCTTCCACGAACGGATTGGCGGGGTGAGAGAGAATCTCGCTCGGCGAGCCATACTGCTCCAGAATCCCCCCGACGTTCAAGATGGCGATCTTGTCGCCCATCTTAATCGCTTCGTTGATGTCGTGGGTGACGAAAATAATTGTCTTGCGAATCTTCTGCTGCAGACGCAGAAACTCGTTCTGCAGTCGGTCGCGGGTGATGGGGTCAATGGCTCCAAAGGGCTCGTCCATCAGCATGACGTGGGGGTCCGCCGCCATGGCGCGCGCCACACCGATGCGCTGCTGCTGACCGCCCGAGAGCTCGCGGGGATAGCGGTCGCGATACTCAGCGGGTTCTATCCCCATCAACTCCAGAAGTTCGTCCACCCGCCGCGCGATGCGCGCATCGTCCCAGCCTAACAACTTCGGCACCGTACCGATGTTCTCGGCGATCGTCATGTGCGGGAAGAGGCCAATCTCCTGGATGACGTAGCCGATGCTGCGGCGCAGTTGGATGGGGTCCATCTGCATCACATCCTGCCCCTCGACGTAAATCTTGCCGCTGGTGGGCTCAATCAAGCGGTTGACCATCTTCATCGTGGTGGTCTTACCGCAGCCAGACGGCCCAACCAGGATGCAAATCTCCCCATCCGGCACCTCCAGGGAGAGATCGTTCACCGCAGGCTCTGTCTGGCCCGGATAAATCTTGGTCACATGCTCTAGTTTGATCATAATCACTTCTCCTCTTCGCCAGAGACAGATGATCAGGCGGAACGTTCCCGCAGGCCGGCCGGTGTAAGTCTCTTCTGGGCCCAGCCCAGTAAACCGTCTATCAACAGGGCAAAGATCGAGACGCCTATGGCACCGGCGATGACCATCGGGTCACTACCACGGCCAATGCCGTCGAAGATATACTTGCCCAGACAGGTGACGCCGATCAGTTTGGCGATCGCAGCGATGCCCACGATCATGACCATCGAAACTCTGATGCCAGCCATGAGGACCGGCACGGTCATGGGTAACTTTACCTTGTACATAATTTGCCACTCCGTCATCCCCATACCCCGGCCGGCTTCGATGATAGCAGAAGGGACATCCTTGATGCCCGTGTAGGTGTTGCGCAGGATAGGCAACTGGGCGTAGAGGATCAGCGCCACTGCCGCGTTTATGAAGCCGATGCCGAAGAGAGGAATAAGGAGCCCGAACAATCCGATACTGGGGAAGGTCAGCATAATCCCTGCTGCGTAAAGCACCGGGTCGGCTGCCCGCTCTCCGAAGGTGAACAGCAAATAGAAAAGCACTGTCAGCGCAGCCCCCGTCAGCCCAACCCCCTGCGCCCGGGGGATGATGGCCTTCAACGAGTGCATCAGTGGCTGCCCGAAAGTCCCCGTGGCGCCCAGGTAAACAAAGACGAAGAGAGCCAGGGGCAGGAGAAGCAGAAGATGGGAAGGACGCGGGCGCCGAGGCGGCAAGGTAATGAGTATCCCCGCCACCACTCCCAGTACGATGGCGATGAGCATAGAGAAGATCACCAGCCAGACGTGCGAGATAGCCTGCTCCAGTAGTTGCTCGCTGTTGGCACTCATAAATCGCACTGTCTTGGTCAGAATGTTATCAGCGCCGGCGACGAACATAGCCGCCACGTCCAAAACTGCCCAAATAGCCAGCGCTATCAAAACCACGTTGACCGCGTGGCTGGCCCTCAGCCCGTGAGCGGCCTGCAAGGCCAGAAGCAGTAGAAAGACGCCATAGATGCCCAACAGGATTGGAATGACGCGCCCAAGCCCCAACGGGGCCAGTGGGTCCAGAATGACGGCTGCCAGACCGTCACGGCCAAACAGGGAGGCGATAACGATGAGCGGCGCCGCTGGGAGCGACAACAGATAGCAGTGTGTGAGAAAACTGCCTGTCCCGCCTACGATCTTGACAATAACGAATAGAATGAGTGCAATGACCACGAAGTCGGCGACGACGGTGAGCATGGTCGTCCCTATGCTCAAGAGCGTAGATACAGGCTCTCTCCCTATGGGTATCGTGGTCAACCCGGTCACCAGCCCGGCAAGCAGGAGAGCGACCAGCAATTTGGAGGCATTGGCGACCTGTTTCTCTGCCTCAAAGGTCTCGACGTTGGGTTGCGTCAGTACCTTCATCCAACTGGCAAATAGCTCCCCCAGCATCTTATCCTCCTATAGAATTGCCCTACAAGATTTGCCTTGTCCGCGAGAATCTTGTGGGACAAGATGGCATCTTGTCCTACGTTGATTGCGGCGATAGGCCGCGCTATGATTCTGTCTCGCCCGTCCGAGCAAAGCCAAGCGCGCGCGAAATCTGCTCTGCGCAGGCAATCACCTGCGCCGCCGCTTCCTTCTTAATATGCTCTCTGGAGAAACGATAGGACGGCCCTGCCGCGCTAACAGTGGCGATCACCTGACCGGTGTGATCGCGGACAGGCGCGGCTACCGCATTCAGACCGTTCTCCAGTTCCTCCAGCCCGGTGGCATATCCCCGCTGGCGCACTAGTGCCAACTCGGCGCGCAAGACCTGAGCGTCGGTGATGGTATACTCGGTGAAGCGGGGTAGCGGATTCTGAATCAAGGCATTCAGTTCCGCCTCCGGCAAGTAGGCCAGCAACACCTTGCCGGTGGAAGAGGCGTGCAGAGGAGTACGGCGTCCCACCCAGCCGATGTTCAATACACGCCGGTCGCGGGGCACCACCTGTTCGATGTTAATCACCTCGTTGCCGTCACGAACCGCCAGGTTCACCGTCTCCTGGGTCTGGTCGGCCAATTGGCGTAGCAGCGGGCGCGCTGCTTGCCGTAGGTCTCTGTGAAGCACCACCAGGCCGGCCAGTTCTATGAGGCCTACACCCAGGCGATAACACCCCGTCTCGGGATTGCGATCAACGAGGCCTTCCGCTTCCAGCGTGGAGAGCAGGCGTGAGACTGTGCTCTTGTGGACGTTCAGCCTTCGGCTGAGGTGGGTGACACTCAGTTCTGGCTCTCCGAGAGAGAAGGAACGGAGGATAGCAACAGCGCGCCTTACCGACTTGACTACCTGTCCTTGCGACACCGCGTGCCTCTGGCTGACTTTATGAGGAAGAACGAACGAGGGAACGCACCGCTTGGTTGTTGCGCATTACGCAACATTGTTCCCTGTACGCAACACTATTATACAACCAAATGAGGCAAATGTCAAGCATCTTCCAGGGGAAGGACAAGGCCGCATTCACTGGCGAATGCGGCCGTAGGTCTTGATCCTTGCTTCGGTCATTGGACGTTACGCCGGAATCGGCTCCACCTCCTCAACCGGCAGTTCCAGACGTCGGTCTTTTACCTTAACGATGACCCTCCCCTGCAATGGCAGCAGATCCACTACCTTCCCCTCACCATAAGGCGTTCGCACGCGCTT
>QMOC01000012.1 GCA_003648085.1 Chloroflexota bacterium | reverse complement strand
CTTCTATATGGGGAGCATGCCTCACCTCCCGCCACCTCAGCAGCCTTACTCTCCAGCGGCTTGCAAGACACGAGCATACAACCGCTTGCTAATCCAGAAGCCGGCTCTCGTCACCAAGTCATCGAGTATAGGTTTGACAGCAGAGATGAGCCCCCTATGTTTCGCCTCAATGAGCACCCCCAAGAGCCCAATGAACTTGAGCCCCAAGCGGGATGCTACTATCCGTCCTCGACGCTCGTCCATGAGCAGGAGAGCCGCCCGCAACTCGATGGCGAGGACAATCGCTTCTGCTTCACCCGCCTCCAATTCCATCCGGAGCGAAGTGACCAGAGCCCGGTTCGCCACTTGCTTCGTCTCAATCCAATTCAGTGTTTGGACCTCCGTGGAACCGGGCTGTCCAGCGCCCATGATGGCAATCTCGTGATAGACCGCCTGGGGGATGGCGATCCTGTCATAGAGTGCTCGCAACAGGTCTAACCGCCCAACGGCGGCCAGGTTGATAATAGCTGACGTGTTGCTGACGACGATCACAGCCGCCCCATCTCCCTTAATGTCTTCAGGTCTTCTTCGAATTCGGCTACATCATAGTGGACCGGAATCCGGCGGCTTGCCAACAGGTGCTGGAACTGTAATTGGCTCATTCCTGCCAGGCGGCTGGCCTGCCCCAGCGTGAGTTTCCCTTTCTGAAACAGGAGAATGGCGATCTCCAGTCTCAACTCGGCCACTGACATACGTGTTGTGTGAATGATTTCGCTTGGGATGATCACACTCATTGTATTCCTCCTGCACATATGCTCAGCATAGTGCCATCATCGCTAAGACGTGCGCTCAAATCGTAACCGCGCCACCCGTCGCGTCTCCGGCCCGACGGTGACGTCCTCCGCGATACGCCGACCGCACACCCACACGATTTCGTCGCTCGCGACGAGCAGCGGAACGTGGTCACGCCAGGCCCGCGGGATCTTGAGGTTGATCATAAACGCGCTCAATTTGACGCTGTGTCTCCCCATCCCCTGAGGACGGAAGCGATCCCCCCGGCGGCGGGGACGCAGCACGAGCGGGTCGGTGAGCGCGTCGGCGTCGAAGTGGGCCGTCCAGGGGTCGGGATTGGCGGCTATGCGGGCCGCGTCCCACTCATCCAGCACCTCCGCCCGCAACTCCCAATCCGATTGGGGCAACGCGGTCGTGCCGGGCACTTGCACCGGCAGCGGCTCGGCGCTCCACAGCAGCGGCTCGTCCGGTGGCGGGCCGGCGTCGCCCGCATCGCCCACGGTCAGCGTGTCGTAGCCCACGGTGAGCGCCAGGCCCATCGGCAGCGTGGCCTGTGCGCCGGTCTCTCCCCTCAACCCCACCTGCCGGGCGTGCTCCACGTGGACAAAGTCCACGTCGCGCAGACTCCTGCGCAACCGGTAGGCCGCCTGACGCAGGGTGGCGCGCTGCAAGGCCACCGGCAACGCCCGCCACCCCGCTCGATCGAAGACGACGGCCGTCTCCCGTTCCTCCCGCACCACCTCGGCCCAGGCCCGCTCTCGCAGTTGAGTGAGGAGTTCGTAGTCGGCGGCAACGACGGCGGCGGTGTGGCACAACCGGGCACGGATGTTGGGATTGTAGGTCGCAAGTAAAGGCAGCAACTCGTGGCGGAGGCGGTTGCGAAAATAGGTAGTGTCCAGGTTGGAGCGGTCGAAGCGCGGCGTGAGGCCATGGTCGGCGCAGTAGGCTTCAATGGCGGCGCGGGGGACCCCGATAAGGGGGCGGATGAGCGTTGGGAGTTGGAGATTGGAGATTGGCAGTTGGATGAATGGTTCGAGCAACCGGTAGTCGGTGATGGGGGTTAGGGGGAGCATGCCGCGCAGCCCCGCCAGTCCAGCCCCCCGCAGGAAATGCATAAGGACCGTCTCGGCCTGGTCGTCGGCGTTGTGGCCCACGGCGATCTTGTGCGCGCCAACCTCGGCAGCCACCCGCGCCAGGAATACGTAGCGCACGCGGCGGGCCGTCTCCTCGAAGGCCAGTTTGTGTACGCGGGCCAGCGCCGGTACGTCCTGCTTCTCGACCGTGACCGGCAACCCCCATTCGGCGGCGAGCGCCGCGACGAACTCGGCGTCGGCGTCGGCATCGGCCCCGCGCGCGCCGTGGTTGAGATGGGCCACGTGGAGCCGCAGGCCATAGTCGTCCCGCAGGCGGAGCAGGACGTGGAGCAGGCAGAGCGAGTCCGGGCCGCCGGAGACACCGACGACCACCCTATCGCCGGGGTCAAGCAGGCCGTATGTCTCGATTGTGCGCCGAACTTGCTTTAGAACGTCGGTCAAGGCTCCGTCACTTTATAGACGCGATCGCCAGGCCGCGCCCGGAACTGAAGTTTGACCCCAACTTCGTCACCAGGGCCGGCCTCGCCCACGTCCTGGTGCATAATCTGCATTGAGGTGATCTCTTGCTCAAAGTCGGTCGTGTGCCCCAGGATGTGAACGCGGTCACCCACGGAGAGTTTGTCCGTCAGTTCGATCCCGGCGACGCCGATTCTGCCGAACCAATGGGTCACCTTGCCGATGAGTTGCTCTGCCATCGTTACCTCCTGACCTTGGGCGTGGCCGGAGGCCCGGCTTCAGCCGGGGAACCCCTGCTGAAGCGGGGCGTCCGCCAGGCTTGCTCACTACAAGCGAATCACTGTGCCGCAGTACTCACAGGTGATCTCGCGCATACCGCGCACGATCTCGACATCGAGCGTAGCGCCGCAGGTGGGGCACTTGGTCGGTGCAGCACGGGCCGCCTCGACTACCGCCTCGTCTTTAGGCCGCGTGCGCTCTTTGGCAATCTCCCCCGACTTGACCCGGCCGATCAGCCCGGCCCACTCCTCATTCTCGACGCCGTGCAGGCGGAGCGTGGCTCCGCTCAGGTCGGCCTCAGGGGCAAAGCGCAGTTCCAGCATCTCCTTGCGTCCCAGGAAGCCCTTATCGCTGGCCTTGACCTCCTCTACCTGTCCGATGGGCACAGCGAAAATGAGTTGTTGAATCTTCTCCTTCTCGGTGGTGATGAAGAGCACTTTCTTGGTGGCCTTCTCCTCCTTCTGTTCGAAGATCAGCCGCTCGTCGGTCAGGTAGAGCACGCCCTTCGGCCCTTCCTTCTTGGTCTCCATGTACTGCGCCCGGCAGGCCGCCACGGGGTCTTCGGCTGGGTAGAGTTGGAAACTGGCTTCGTCTATCTGGTCGAGCAGCCAGCGAATCTCCTCCACCTGGGAGCGGGTCTGGTTCACGTTCTGCCGGAGGGTCTCGTACATTGCTCTGATGGCCGATTGCGCTGCCTCCACTTTGCGCTCCAGTGTACTGATAGCGGTCTCGGCGCGGGCGACCTGGGAAGCGCGACCGCTCATCGCCTGGCGCAGTGCGCTCTCGGCCTCATCGGCCTCCCGCTCCAGTTCCCGCACGCGCCGGCTCACCTCGCGGGACACGCGGTCGTGCGTTTCCTCCCATTGCTTGGTCAGCACGTCAACCTTTCGCTCCAGGAAACTGCGGAAGACGTAGCCCCGGGTGCGCAGTTCCTCAATCTCGGCCGGGAGTAGCGATAGGGCCGTTTCAATGTCCCCCATGTCATTGTGGACGTCAGTCAGCAGCAGCGTCTCCTGGAGTTCACCCAACTGGTATTGAAGTTCATCTAATTTGGCGCGAGTCTCTTCGCTCACTGCGCCAGATGTCACGACTTTGGCTGTCCCCCGACCTCTCTTCGTCGCCGGCCGCCTTTCGGTAGAGCCTGCAAGCCCTCTTTTGAACCTCTCACTGCTCATTGGCCACCTCCTCAAGTTTGGCTAATGCTCGTTGCCGGATTCCCCGGCCCCCATCATAGAGCGCAGATAGGCTTCCATAAACTCGTCCAGTCGTCCATCGAGCACGGCCTGCACATTGCCGGTCTCGTGGCCGGTGCGGTGATCCTTGACCATCTGATAAGGGTGCAGCACGTAGGAGCGGATCTGATTGCCCCAGCCGGCGTCCACGTGTTTGCCTTTTAACTCCGCGATCTCGGCGCGTTTTTTCTCTTCCTCCAGTTGGAGGAGACGGGCCCGCAACACACGCAGCGCCGTCTCCCGGTTCTGGGTTTGTGAGCGCTCGTTCTGGCAGGAGACGACGATCCCGGTGGGCAGGTGGGTGATGCGTACCGCCGTTTCGTTCTTCTGCATGTGCTGGCCGCCGGCCGACGAGGCGCGGAAGGTCTCGATCTGCAAGTCGTTCGGATCAATCGTCACCGAGACCTCGTCGCCGAGGTCGGGCCACGCCTCGACCAGGGCAAAAGATGTATGACGACGATGGGCCGCGTCGAAGGGGGAGAGCCGCACCAATCGGTGCACCCCCCGCTCGGCGCGCAGATAACCATAGGCGTAGGGGCCGGAGACAGTGACGGTGGCCCGCTTGATGCCCGCCTCCTCGCCGTAGAGCCGGTCTACCACGTCGGCCTCGTATCCGTGCGCCTCAGCCCAGCGCAGGTACATACGCAATAGCATCTCGGAGAAGTCCTGGGCATCGGTGCCGCCAGCGCCGGCGTGGATGGCCAGGATGGCATCGCCCCGGTCGTAGGGGCCGGAGAGGAGCAAGCGGAACTCAAGGCGCTCTATCTCCCGCTCCAGCGCTTCCGTCTCGGCGATCAGTTCTTCGCTCAGGCTTTCGTCACCCAGCGCGGCAAGTTCCAGCGCATCCTGTACCCGTTGCCCCAGCGTGTTCCAGCGCTCCACCTCCTCGCGCAGACCGGAGAGGCGGCGCATCACCGCCTGGGCTGTCTCGGGGTTATCCCAGAAGTCCGGGGTGCCGGCACGCTTCTCCAGTCGGACGATTTCCTGCTCCTTGGCGGTCAGGTCAAAGACGCCTCCGAATGTGTTCCAGTTTGGCGCTCAGAGTTGTCAGGCGATTACGTAATTCCTCCATATGCTCTTCCTTATGCTCTTCCTTCGTAAGTGATGTCAGGTTAGCAGATGGATGGATTGGTGATTGATGAAGCAGGTTCGGTCGTGTGACACACATTCGATTAAACAACGGTAATAAGTGGTAATTCAGTGCGCTCGCCGGTGGCTTCGTTGATAAACAAGAACCTGCCTGTATCTTCGTGCCGTAGTTGCTCGTTCGCGTTCAATAGTTCGATGCCATAGATCGTGCCATCAGGGGCCACATCCACGATCAACTCGTCGCTAATTTGAATTGCTTCCACCTCGGCCCCTTTCTCTCGAAATCGAATATAGGCGATGTTATAGCGAGGGTCGTACGTGAATCTCATAGTGCCACCTCTTTCTGGATCAATCACCAGGTACTGACCAATTTCAGTCCGCCTCATATCGCCACCTCCTACCCGAACAATCCCTCCACAAACGCATCGGCGTCAAACGGGACCAGATCCTCCAGCCGCTCCCCGGTGCCGACGAAGCGCACCGGCAGCCCTAACTCGCGGGCGATGGCGAAGACCATTCCCCCCTTGGCGGTGCTATCTAACTTGGCCAGCACGACGCCGGTCACCTCCACCGCCTCCTGGAAATGCCGCGCCTGGGATAGCGCGTTCTGGCCGGTGGTGGCGTCGAGCACCAGCAGCGTCTCGTGGGGTGCACCTTCAACGCTCTTCGCCGCCACCCGCCGCACCTTGCGCAACTCGGCCATCAGATTGTATTGGGTGTGCAGCCGTCCGGCGGTGTCGGCGATCACCAGGTCTTTCCCCCGCGCCCGCGCGGCCTGCAAGGCGTCGAAGACGACCGCGCCCGGGTCGCCTCCCTCCGGCCCGGTGACGATGTCCACGCCCGCCCGCTGCGCCCAGATGTTCAGTTGCTCCATTGCCGCGGCGCGGAAGGTGTCGGCTGCCGCCAGCAGCACCCGCCGGCCCCCTTGCCGGTAGCGGTAGGCCAGTTTGGCGATACTCGTCGTCTTGCCGGAGCCGTTCACACCGACGATGAGCATCACGTCCAGCGGTCGGCCTCCCAGGTTGAGCGGCGACGGGCCGGGCAGCAGCGCCCGCAGTTCCTCTCGCAGCGCCGCCTGGAGCGCGTCGGCCCGCAGAATCGCCTCGTCACGAGCGCGCCTCCGCAGTCGCTCGACCAGGTAGAGCGTCGTCTCCACCCCCACATCGGCCTGGATGAGCAATTCCTCCAGTTCATCCCAGGTGTCCTCCGTCACCTGGCTGGCCCCCAGCAGCCCCGCGATGCGGCTGAAGACCGCGTTGCGCGTGCGGGCGAGGCTATCTTTGATGGACTGGGCGATTCCGGCAGCCATAACGAACTCCGTTCCAATGACCAATTTACCGAGTACCGATTGCCAAATTATACCCCAAAGCATACAGTTGAGCAACGCCGGTCGTGCCAACTGCCGGTGTTGATATTGCTAATTTGCACAGATTGGTGTAACATTGAGGTACCATTTGAGAGAGGAGTGATGATGTCCGGTCTTTCCATCGTTCTTCCCGCTTATAATGAAGAGGCTAATGTCGAAAGCGCCGTGGAACGGGTCTCCACCGTGGCTCAGCAGTTGGGGATGGATTACGAGATCATCCTGGTCAATGACGGCAGCACCGACCGTACAGGTGAAATCGCCCGCGAGTTGATGCAGCGCATCCCCAACTTTCGGCTGGTGGAGCATTACCCCAATCGAGGCTATGGCGGGGCGCTGAAGGCCGGATTCGCGGCGGCTACCAAGGACCTGATCGTATTCGTTCCGGCGGACAACCAGTTCGATTTCGGTGAGATCAATCGGCTGCTGGAACGTATCGAGGAAGCGGATATCGTGTCTGGCTACCGCGCTCGGCGGCAGGACCCTTTCATCCGCAAACTCAACGCCTTCGGCTGGAACACATTGGTGCGGCTCCTTTTCGGCTACCTGTGCCGCGACATTGATTGCGGTTTCAAACTGTTCCGGCGCGAGGTCCTGAAGCACGTCAATCTCGTCTCCGACGGAGCGATGATTGATACGGAGTTCCTGGCCGGTGCAAAGGCACGCGGTTTCCGCATCGCCGAGGTGCCGGTGACCCATCTGCCGCGCGTGGCGGGCGAGGCCACCGGCGCGAACCTCGGCGTCATTCTCAGGGCATTCCGCGATCTGGTGCGCTTCCGGCTGCGGCTGAGCCGGGAGTTGCGCGGAGAAAGAGGTAGATGAGACACGGGAAACAGTATTGGCAGGAGCAGCGTGCGCAAAGACAGGCATTGCTCGAGCATGAACTTGAGCGCGCCGTCCGGATTCTGCGCAAGGTGGGAGCACGACTCATTGTCTTATTTGGCTCTGTCGCCAGAGGGGAAGTCGCCGCGTGGAGCGACCTCGACCTTATCGTCGTGCTGGATTCCGACCTGCCGTTTGTCAAGCGACTGGGATTGCTATACGAGCAGATTCAACCCCGCGTGGGCCTTGATCTGCTAGCATACACTCCTCAAGAGTTCGAGACGATCCGTGAACGGCCATTCATACGCCAGGCTTTGCGGGAGGGGAGGGTATTATATGAGGCCTGATCCAACCGACGCCTTCGATGCCGAGGACGCGGAGAAGGCACTTCGTCAGGCGCAGCGGGTTATCCAGCACGTTGTGGAGGTGTTGGAGGAGGCAGGTGAAACTTCAATGTAGTCGTTGCGCACGCAGTTGGCCCCTCGACCCCACCCGCTGGCGCTGCGATTGCGGCGGCGTGCTGGAGATCGTCGGTGCGCCCTCCTTCGACCCGGCCCGCGTGGACGAAAGGGACTACACCCTCTGGCGCTATCGGGCCGCGCTGCCTCTGCCGGATGAGGCAACGCCGGTGACGTTGGGCGAGGGCTGGACCCCCCTGGTCGCCGCCGAATGGGATGGTCAGCCCGTCTACCTCAAGGCCGAGTACCTCAACCCCACCGGCTCCTTCAAGGATCGGGGGGCGGCTGTGCTGGTCACGGCGCTGAAGGCGGCAGGCGTGCGGAAGGTCGTTGAGGATTCCTCGGGCAACGCCGGTACTGCATTGGCGGCCTACGCCGCCCGCGTCGGCCTTAGTGCCACCGTCTACGTGCCGGCCCACGCCTCACCGGTCAAGCAAGCGCAGATCGCGGCCTACGGCGCGGAGGTCGTCGCAGTGCCCGGCCCCCGCAGCGAGGCCGCTCGCGCTGTGCGCCGGGCCCTTGAGGAGGGCGCAGTCTACGCCAGCCACGTCTACAGCCCCCTCTATCCGCAGGGAATGAAGACGGTCGCTTTTGAACTGTGGGAACAATTGGGCGGTCGCGCACCGGAGAGCGTCGTAGTGCCGCTGGGTCACGGGGGGTTGCTGCTGGGGTTGCACGCTGGCTTCGGCGAACTGCTGGCGGCGGGGCTTATCGAGCGGCTGCCGCGACTCTTGGGCGTGCAGGCGCAACCGTGCGCACCCTTGGCCCGCGCCTGGGAGCGCGGCGCGGCCGACGTGGAGCCGGTCGAGGAAGGAGAGACCGTCGCGGAGGGAGTGCGCATCGCAGCGCCACCCTGGGGTCGGGCGGTGCTGGCCGCCGTGCGCGAAAGCAACGGCGCGGTACTGGCCCTGCCGGACGAGGAAACCCTGATGGCACAACGTAAACTGGCTCATCAAGGGTTCTATGTCGAGCCGACCTCAGCGCTGGCAGTGGCAGCGTTGAATCACCTGCGCGACCGTCTGGGCGGCACACCCGTCGTCGTGCTGACAGGGAGCGGGTTCAAGAGCCCGCCACTGATGGCTAACCGGCAGCAGAGAGTCGCTCTCTTTGCCCACCGTCACGATCTCCTGTATGACCCATCCACCCACGCGCTTGACCTGGTCTCCGAGGTCGGCGAGGTGGCGAAAGAGGTTTTGCTGGCCACCGACTACGGGCGGCGAGCGCCGCACTTTCGACCCCACTTGGCGGACGAACTGGGTGATGCGCTCTACAGCCTGTTGGCGCTGGCTGAGGCCTGCGGTGTGGATGCCGAGGGTGCGCTCGGCGCTGCGCTGAAGAAGTACGAGCGCCGGCTGATAGAACGAGGAGATGCAGGATCGTAATGAACGACAGCCCATTCTCCAATCTCCAGTCATCCAATCCCCAATCCTCGCCCTCCAACCTTGAATCTCTGCAATTCACGTTGGGACACCGCTTCCGTGACCTGGACCTCCTCCGTCGGGCCCTCACTCATCCATCCTATGTCAACGAGCATCCTGAGGACGCGACTGGCGACAACCAGCGCCTCGAATTTCTGGGCGACGCAGTGCTTGACTTCATTGCCGGCGCGTGGGTCTATCGTCGTTATCCCGATTTCGACGAGGGACGGATGACTCGTCTGCGAGCCGCCCTGGTGCGCACCAAGACGCTGGCGCAGTTTGCCAGACAGGTGGGGATCGGAGAGACACTGCGGCTAGGTCGTGGCGAAGAGGAGGCTGGCGGGCGAGAGCGAGACGCCAACCTATGTGACGCCTTCGAGGCTGTCATAGGGGCACTCTATCTCGACGGCGGGCTGGCGGCGGTCGAAGCCTTCGTTGAGCCGCTCATTGGGCCGGTAGCCGAAGCGATCTTGGCAGCGGAAGCGGATTGGGATGCCAAAAGCCGCCTTCAGGAATGGAGCCAGGCCGAACTGGGAATCACGCCGCGCTATCGCATCGTCGCCGAAAAAGGACCTGACCACGCCAAGACCTTCGTGGCGGAGGTGCTTCTAGGCAAGGAGGTGGCAGGTCAAGGAGTGGGTCGCAGCAAGCAGGCAGCCGAGCAAGCGGCGGCGCAGGCGGCATGGGAGACTATTACGCGGCAAAAACCCGTAATATCAAAAGCGTCGCCTTCTGCCGGCGACCGAAGCGCACCACTTCACTCTAGCGGCGAGTAGGTGTGTGAACATAACTCATCAAACGAGAGATGCATAGGTGGATGCCGGCGGATCCTCTGCGTTTGACAAGCTCCCCGCGTTGTGATAGAATCCAAATTACAAAATCCCTCAAGATAAACCCACCATAAGCCACACCTGCGCACCCACCCTTTCCTTGCGCTCCCTCCCCAGGCTTACTTGTGGAAACATCATAGCGCGGCCTATCGCTGCAACCAACGTAGGACGAGATGCCATCTTGTCCCACAAGATTCCCGCAAACAGCGCAAATCTTGTAGGCTAGTTACGTATGAGGGCTGCAGAGAGAGGGTAACCCAATCGTAACGCAAGGGTAACTCAAACAAAGCAGAGAATGTGATAGACTTTAGCAAAGCCGAAAACGGGAAGGCATTCTCAGCAGGCCCTTAGCAGCCCTTGGAAGAGGAGAGCAGAACTATGCCACCTATCCGCGAAGATTATGATCTGGGCCCATATCGTACTATCCAGCGCCTTCCGGCACTCCACAAGGACGGGCTCGTCGAGTCCTGGCTCTCGCAACTGCCTGATAAACAGGAACGGGTGGTGCTCAATATCCTGAGAGTCCCCTACGATGACCTCGATGAAGAGCATCAACGCGCGTACGCGGCTCTGCAGAACGAGGTCGAAATCCTCAAAAAATCGCGCCACTTAAACATCGTCAGAATCTATCCTCTCCATCCCAGAGCGATATCGCTTCGAGGTGAGTGTTACCTCTCCCAAGTCAATTTCCGGGATGAAGCCTGGTGGTTCTGGGCTATGGAGTATCTGGAAGGCGGCTCGCTGGCCGACAGGATGGAGCAGATGGGAAGACTGCCTCTGGAGGAGGCGGCTGAGATCATCTATCAGATCGGCACAGCGTTGGACTACATTCACTCCAAAGGTATCGTCCATCTAAATGTCCATCCCCGTACCATCTTTTTCCGATATCCCTTGTCAGGCCCGGATTTGAGGGTGGAACTGGTACTGACAGATTTCGCGAATGCCGCAAGGGCTGATCAAGAGGTGATCGGCGAGCGCGCAGCGGAGGGGGAACTCAAATCCTACGTAGCCCCTGAACGCATCAGACCAGATAAAGCCAAGTCTGATCGGCCACTCGATAACCGGCCCAAGGACGTTTATTCCCTTGGGGTTCTGTTTTATCACATGCTTGCCGGTGTCCCTCCTTTCATCGGCAATGATGAGGACGTAGAAAGGGCGATTCTCGGAGCTGCCCCCCCTCCATTGCAGCGTTTCGATGTCCCGGTTGGGGTTGAAGACTTGATCCTTCAGGCTCTGCAAAAAGACCCTGCAGAGAGACCTTCCATAGAGCATTTGCTAATCAACCTCGATAAGAACGTACCTCCTCCGCGAGTAGTAGGAGTTCGAATGGTCGCTCCAGGCGGCGAGCACGGCGCTCCAGCCGAGGGCACTCGTCCTCATACCGTTCCCTACACTGCAACCGGTGCCTCTCGACCCCTCGGCGCTCCCGGTGGAGTGGAGGGCGTAGCCCCGCCTGCCCCTGCGTTTTCCGATAGGCTCAAGGCTCGTTGGCAGGCCCTTACTGGAGCATTGGGCTCTATCTTCCGCAGGACCCCTTCCTATCCGGTTCCTAAGTTGCTCGAACCGGCGGAGGAGGCGGTTCTTAAAGGGCGCGTAACCTTCGCCTGGGACTGGGAGGGAGAACTGAGAGATAACGAGGCTTTCGAGTTGAGGGTGTGGAAAGAGGGTGGGCCCCATGATAGAGCCGGGGAACTCCAGAGAGAGCCTGAACTGGAGATTGATTTGGATATTCTTGTGCCTGAACTTCCGGGGGAAGGGGACAAATGCTTCTGGAGTGTGGCTGTTGTCCGACAAAATCCGTATCGGTCACTCAGTAAAGAGGCCAAATCGCGTAGTTTTATCTATGGTGAGCCAGCGGAGCCAGAGGAAACGGAGGAGACGACCGAGGGGGATTGAACATGCTGACCAAGACAGGGCAGGGCTTCGCCGGGCGAGAAGAGGAAGTACTACGAGAACAGATCATCGCCGGGAATTGTGTACTGTTTATAGGCCCCGATGTAGGTTCTGATACCTTAAGGGTGTTGCCTGGTAGGGCAAGGTTAGCGCGGCAGTTAGCGGCTTGCCAGGGGTGGGACTTTCAGGACGATTGGTCCTTTCCCTGGATTGCTCAATGCCATGAATTGCAATTTGGAAGGTCCTCACTGATCTCCTTCCTAAAAGAGAAGATAGGGAGGATGAAGGAGCCTCCGGCCTGCTACCGGGCTATCGCCGCGTTGCCCTTCCGGTTGATCCTAACGACCAATTACGACACATTGCTTGAAAAGGCCCTCGAAGAGCAGGGAGTGGCTTATCAGAAGATCCTCGGCACCTATGATCTTAAACATGGCATGCTAGATAGAGTGCGGATCGTGAAACTATACGGCTGTATCACAGAACCGGACTCGATGGTTATCACCGAGGAAGATCTGTTCGCCTTTCTCGATAGATGGCCCAGTATCTTGAGTATCCTGGAAGGAGGATTTTCCGGCAAGACCTTGCTTTTCATTGGGTGCAATTTGGCACACCGTGATTTCCGCCATATGTACCATTATCTTGCTCCCATGTTCAGCAAGGATACGCGATCTGCGTACTTCATTCAAGCGGGGATAGCCGACTCGCTGGCACGTTATTGGGCAACCAAGGGCCTCACGGTGGTCAGGGCAGAGGCGGGGGAACTCCTGAGAAAGGCGGCCGAGCACATAGCGGTCAGGGAGGGGGAGGAGAAGAGGCCCCGCGAGCGGGCTTCCGATCTCCTGGACTTGGAAGTATCCCACCTAACTCAGACAGGACGAGAACATCGCGTCAATCAGGATTGTCTCAGGGTTTGCATGCCGTCGGATCCCCAGCAGAGACAGCGGGGGAATCTATTCCTCGTGGCCGATGGGATGGGGGGGCGCAAGGCCGGAGCAATAGCCAGCCACCTGGCGGCGGATGTGATCGTT
>QMOC01000011.1 GCA_003648085.1 Chloroflexota bacterium | reverse complement strand
GGTGGGGGTAGGGGCTGCACCGCAGCCCGCCGTGGTGAGGATGCTGCCGAGCAGCAGGGCGAAGGTCAATAGGGCCGATACCGGCATAAGCCGCAGGTTGCAGGGATGGATTTTCTCTGTGGGATGCTTTGAGTACATCATCTGGACACCTAACTTATAACACGGATTGGCAGGATTAACGGATCGGCAGGATTAACGGATTGGCAGGATCAACGGATTGGCAGGATTAACGGATTGGCAGGATTAACGGATTGGCAGGATTAACGGATTGGGTCATCTCCATCACCGCGGTTAAAACCGCCCTGCGGCGGTTCAAAGGGTCGGCGCAGATCGCAAGGTTATCGGGAGATGGACTTTGTACCACACTTCATCGGCGCCGATGTCAGGAGTACCCAGGCGCGGGTCGCCGTCCACATCGTCGGCTACGCCAATGTCAATCCCGGCGTCAACGGCGGGCGAATCGGGCAGGAGGTGGTAGTCCCGCTGTGAGGGAGCCACGAACCGAGGCGGGAGCAACACGGCGTCCGTGCCGCTGATCGGATCGTCACCGTTGCCCCATAACAGCGTGTTGCTCACAATCAGCGTGGCCCCCGGCATCGCCGTGATGCCCACGTGGTGGCTGACGACGATGCTGTTAACGATGGTCGCAGTCAATGAGGACAGGACAGTTAGCCCAATCCCCTGTGCACCCGTACCACTGCCTACCAATGTATTGTGATAGAGAAAGCCGGTAGCCGTGCCGGTCAGTTCAACGCTGGAGGTGATGTTATCGCCGATCACATTGTTGGTGAGTGTAAAGACGGGTGCATCATGGATAGCGATGCCGACGGCGTTGCTCAGCACCCAATTGGCCTCAATGTGCGCCCAGTTGCCCACCCCCTCGGCTTTGATGCCGTTGTCAGCACAGCCGGCGACCGTGTTAGCGGCGATGGTGATGGTCACCCCTCGTGCGTCAATGCCGTCGTTGCCGGTGTTGTAAATGATGTTGTCACGAATTTCCACCCCGGTGCTCGTGTCGGCAGTGCGGATGCCGTCGCCTCCGGCGTTGCGAACGATGTTGTTAGCGATGAGGAATGTGCCATTCAGAGCATCAATGCCCCGATCGCCCACATCGGCTATCTCGTTGCCCACGATGACGCCGTTTACCTCAATCCGAATCCCGTGGTAGGCCTCCCCCCGCACGTCGTGGATCAGGTTGCCCTTGATGATGACGTCGCCACCCTCGACCAGGATGCCGTAGCGTCCGACACCGTCCACCGTATTGGATAGGACGGTCACGGTGCCGCCATCTATCTCGACACCCTCGCGCTCGCCGTCCCGGATGAGGTTCTCTGCCAGCCAGACTGTTCCATCGTCAATCTCGATCCCCTGCCGAGCGTAGGTCTGCACAGTACAACGGGTGGTTGTGACGACGCCATCGTCTATGTGGATGCCATCTCTGCCATTGGTCAGCGTGAGGCCGTCCAACTCGACGGCTTCGCCAGCGGCGTCAATGCGAACGACGTGGTCACCGCCGCCATCAATGATCGCCGGCGTGCTAACGGGGCTCTGCACAGTGAAGGAGACATCCCAGCCCCCCCGCAACTTGACACTGTGGGTGATGACCAGGTTCTCGGTGTAGGTGCCGCCGGCGACCCATACCTCGTCATCGGGGATGGTGGCCAGATTGATGGCGTGCTGGACGCTGCTACAGGGGGTGGTGACGGAGAGGCAGTTGCCGGACGCTCCTTCGCGCACGTAATAGATGCCCGGAGTGGCGTGGGCGACAGGGATAGGATGGGTCAGGAGCAACAACAGAACGACGGTCAGCCCAAGCCCCAGGGTGACCGCAGATAGGAAGTACCGGATTCTCATTTTGTGCTCCTCTTCTTTCTCTCGGCTAACTGCGGCGGCGGGGGCGTGGCGGGACTGTCGCTTTTCCGGTCAGTTTGGTGCCGGCCCGTTGTAGACGAAGATCGCCTGCTCGATTTTGAAATCCTTGCGCAAGCGCCGGTTCAGCGTAGCACGGATCGCCCAGTTGACGCGGCTGTTGTTAGTCCAGGAGGTGGGGCACCCTTGGTCGGGGATATCCAGCGTGAAATCGTACACGACAGGTGTCCCGGCCTGGAACTTGGCTTTGCGCGCCAGTTGAAGTTTCTGTTCGATGGCAGTGTGCCGGTTCCCTTCATCGCGGGGGACGTACTCCCCCCGCACGAGTTCGAGCCGCACTTCGCTCACACCGAAATCCTGGCGTGGCTCGATGAGCAACTGCCCGTTGATTGTCTCGCCCTCCACGAACTCCAATCCTGGGAGACGTAACCGCATATGGACGGCATCAGGGTGACTGCTCTCGCCATATTCGTCGGGTTGTGCTCTATGGCCGGGCGGCGGGACGATGAGAGGCAACTCGATTTCCTCATTGATGTCCTTCTTCAACCTACGGGCTACCGTGACCTTGACCAGCCAGCGGGTCTGGCTGATCGTACCGGCATAGGGCGGTTGGGCCTCGGGTGGAATGCGCCAGTCGAGGCTGTAAGTCTGCCGGAAGTCATCGGGGATGCTTCCCTTGGGCACCAGGATCTCTCTGGAGACCCACGCTTCATCGGTGGACCAACGTCGGCTGGTCTTCCCCTCGGTGTCCCGGTCAATCCATTGATACCGTTCCCAGAACACCAGGCCGGCGCGGACTTCCTGAACCTTCATACCCTTCTCCACTTCCAGCGTGATGTCGGTGTGCACCACATCGCCGGGGTAGTAGGGGCCCGCCGGCCGATCCAATTGAAGAGAGATATTGACGTCGCCACCTTTGAAAAGACCGAATGCCATCGTATGCCTCCTCCTGATCAGATATCTGGTCTGAATAATCTTAGCATGGTTTGGCACCGCTTGTCAAGCCGGCACATGCACGTCGGGAGGGATGGAACACCGGAGGTCATCACGTTCTCCAGCCATAACTACTCGTTAACGCAGCGTCTTACGATACATCACCTGCTTTTTCCACGCCCTGAACCCCACCGCCTCGTAAAGGCCCAATGCCCCGGTGGGGTTTTCGGTATCCACGCCCAGCAGGATATGGGTGCAGCCTCGCCGCCGCAGCGCGCCCATCCCCTCCAGCAGTAGCGCGCGCCCCAAGCCGATATGTCGGTGCTCCCGCAGTACCCCCAACGTGTCCACCCAGCCCTGTTCCCGCCCCACCCGCTCGTTCTCCTCGGGGTAGATATTGCACAGACACACGCCCACGATCTCCCCGCTCGGATCCAGCCCCAGATAGGTCATGTCGGGCGAGAAGTATTGGCTGTTGACCCAGTGCAGCCACTCCTCAAGGGAATCGTCGGTGTGGCCCCAGTGATCCCTGAAAGCCGTGTTCATCACACGGAGCGTGACCTCCTCGTCCTGTCCGCGCACGAAAGTGCGCACGCCGTAGCCCGGCGGGTAGACGGGGGTGGCGGGGGGCTCAGGGCTATCGTACACCATCTCGAAGAAATAGCGCACCGGCTGCATCTGTGCGCGAGTATACAACGCAATCGCGTCGCTCTGGCGCACGTCGGCGTAGGCGTCAAAGTAGACGGTGGCGGTGGGCGCTTCGTCGAGGCGGGCCCGTGCGCGCCGCTCGCTCTCGGCCAGGATGCGGGTGCCGATGCCCCGCCCGCGCCACTCAGGCAGCACGAGCCCGTGGGCGACGAACTTGCTGAAGCCGCTGCGTTCGTCACCTTTCCTGAGCCGGACGAGCCCGTAACCGACGGGCTCGCCGGCAACGGTGGCGAGAAATGCATTGGCCTCCGGGTCTATTCCCGGCACCGTCCACCAGGCCCGCAACTCCGACTCGCTGAGGCCGCGCTCCAACCCGTCCACGGCGTCACAGCGGTTGATGATGTCCACGATTGTGGGCAGATCATCCCAGGTGAAGGGGCGAAGGGTCACTTCAACGGTTTCGCTCATCGGTCATCCTCCTGTACACGCCTCCCCACAACGATCATCTCCTGATGCCAGTCGGGGCCGTAGGGCACAGGGGGCAGCAAAATGTCACCGTAGACGTCGCTGATCTCCAGCCCGGCCCGGTCGAACATAAGGCGCAGTTCGGGCAGCGTGTAGAGCCGCACGCGCTCGTGGTCGTCCCACAGGTGCGTCACGCCCTCGTTATCGGTGAAGCGGAAGACGCCGTGGCTGACGCACGTGACCGGATCAAACCAGGCCTCCGTCCAGTAGATGCCCTCCGGCCGTTCCTGCCAGTAGCAGCGTGCCTTCTGCCGCTCGACGAAGGTGTGGGGGTCCGAAAGTTGCAGGAGCAGCCGTCCGTCGGGCTTGAGCGCCCGGGCGATGCCCTCGAGCACCCGCTGGTTGGTCTCGTCGTCGAAGAAGCCGAAACTGGTGCTGAGCACGACGAGCGCGTCAAATGTCTCGTGGAAGGGAAGAGCGCGCATGTCCCCCTCGACGAAGGTGACGTTGTCGAGCCCCTCGGCGGCGGCCTGCTCGGTGCAGTAGCGCACCAGGCTGGGGGCGATGTCGAGCCCGACCACCTCGATCCCGCGCCGTGCCAGCCGCCGCGCGTGCACGCCGGAGCCGCAGGCCAGGTCGAGCAGCCGTTCGCCGGGCTTGAGGTCGAGCACGCGGAGGATGAAAGAGATCAAGCGGTCGTCCCAGAAATCAATGCCCTCGATGCCCCGGCGATGGACGACGCGGAACTGGTAGGCCCACCAGTCCCAACCGTGGGTTACTGTATTCTTCAGATTCACGGCAGACACTCCTTTACAGTTCGTGCAGGATATGGTATCATAACATTAGAAGGTCAGAATGTCCAACTGGAGATCGAGGGTTGGAGATTGGAGATCGGAGTTGGAGATTGGAGATCGGAGATGGAGATTGTCAGGGTTCGCAAAAGGTACCAGATCACACTTCCCACCGCCATACGCGAGGCGGCCGGCGTGTACGAAGGGGACTTCCTGACCGCCGAGGTCCGTGACGACCGCACGATCCTGCTGCGCCCCAGCCGCTCGGTGGACGCCGACGAGGAGTTCTTTTACACTCCCGAATGGCAGGCTGCCGAGCGAGAGGCGGACGAGGACATCCGGCTGGGACGGCTGAGCAAGCCGATGAGCGCGGAAGAGACAATCGCAGAACTACACCGCCTGGTGGCGGAAACGGAGACGGAGACCGAACAGGACTGATGCCCATCCGCCGTACTGCTCGTTTCGACAAAGCGTACATTGCCCTTCCTCCTTCTATCCGCGCCAAAGTTGACCGGGCGATCCGGCTCCTCGACGAGAACTGGCGTCACCCCGGCCTGCGCGCCAGGCGGCTTTCCGGTCATCGGGACATTTTCTATGCCCGCGTTGACCGCAACCATCGCATCACCTACGAACGGCGCGGAGACACGCTCATCCTGCGCAACGTGGGCCGCCACGACGAGACGCTCAAGAATCCGTAGGTACCCCCTCTACCGCGTCCGGATCTTCCCCTCCTCCCGGCGCTGCTTGATGACCTGCTCAGCGATCTCATCGGGCACGAGATCGTAGCGGCGGAACTCCAGCGTGAAGGTACCCCGCCCCTGAGTGAGGCTGCGCAGGTCGGTGGCGTAGCCCCGGGCCTCGGCCAACGGCACCTCGCCGTCCACGTTGCGCATACCTCCCCGCACGTGCATCCCACTCACGCTCCCCCGCCGCCGGCCCAGGTCCGCCACGACCGCTCCCAGGTGCTCCTCGCCAACGTTGATGCCAATGTGCATCACCGGCTCAAGGAGCGCGGGGGCAGCCCGACGCACCGCCTGCCGCACCGCCATCGAGCCCGCGATCTGGAAGTCCATTGCGGCCGAGTCCACCTCGTGGAACTTACCGCCCAGTAACGTCACGCGCACGTCGGTGACCGGGTAACCGGCGATGACGCCCTTCTCCAGTGCATCGCGCACGCCCAGTTCCGTAGGACGTACAAAATCGGTGGGGAACTCGGAGGGGGAAGCCTCGTTCTCAAAGACGACACCCTCCCCGCGCTCCGCCGGCTCGACGCGCAACCGCACCTCGGCAAAGTGACCATGACCGCCGGTCTGCTTCTTATAGGTGCCGGTCGCCTCGGCCGCCCGGCGCACCGTCTCGCGGTAGGAAACCTGCGGGGGGCTCACCCGTGGGACGATGCCGAACTCGGTTCGCAGCCGGTCCACGGCGATCTCCAGGTGCAGTTCCCCCATCCCGGCCAGCGTCTCCTCGCCCGTCTCCGGGTCGAAGCGGCTGACCAGCGTGGGGTCCTCGGCACACAGCCGCGCCACCGCCTGGCGCAGTTTCTCCTGCTCCTCGCTGGAGGCGGCAGTTAACGCCACCGCGATGACCGGCTCCGGGAACTTGAACGTTTCCAACGCGATGGGATGGGCCGGGTCGCAGAGTGTATCACCGGTGATGGCCGATTTGACGCCCACCAGCGCCACCACGTCGCTGGCCGCCATATGGTCCACCTGCTCGCGCCGGTTGGCGTGCATACGGTAGATACGCCCCACCCGCTCCTCCACATCAGCACGCGGGTTGTAGACCGTCTCTCCCACCTTCAGGTGACCGGAGAAGACTCGCACCCAGGTCAGGTGCCCCACGTGGGGGTCGGTGACGATCTTGAAGGCGGCGGCGCACAAGGGGGCATCGGGATCATCGGGCCGCTCGATGATCTCCTCCGCACCTTTCGCACCCTTCGCGTTTGGAACGATGCCCAGCACGGGAGGCAGGTCCACCGGGGCCGGCAGATAGGCGACGACGGCGTCGAGCAAAGGCTGTACGCCGATGCGCTTACGCGAAGCGCCGCACAACACCGGCACCAGTTTGCCAGCGATGGTGGCACGGCGCAGCGCCGCCTCAAGCGTCACCGCGTCGGGCTCCAACCCCGCCAGCCGTCGCTCCAGCAGCGCGTCGTCCGTCTCGCAAATGGCGTCCAGCAGCGACGCACGCGCGGCAGCGACCTGGGCCTCCATCGAAGGCGGGATCGGCTCCGCCGCCGGGTCGTCTGCCCCATCGCGCCAGACCAACGCCCGTTGACCGATGAGGTCTACCACGCCGCTGAACCCACCCTCGCGACCGATGGGCCATTGCAGCGGCACGGCGTGTGGCGTGAGCCGCTCGCGAATCTCATCCAGCACGCGCTCGAAGTCAGCGCCCAACCGGTCGAGTTTGTTGACGAAAATGATGCGCGGCAGGTTCTCGCGGTCGGCGTGCATCCAGACCGTCTCGGTCTGCGGCTCGACGCCGCCCACGCCGCACAACAGGATCACCGCGCCGTCAATGACGCGGATGGAGCGCACCACCTCGGCGGTGAAGTCAATGTGGCCGGGCGTGTCAATCAGATTGATGCGGTGACCCCGCCAGTGGCAGGCGGTGGCGGCGGCGGTGATGGTGATGCCCCGCGCCCGCTCCTGCTCCATCCAATCCAGTTGCGTGCTACCGTCGTCCACGCTGCCGACGCGGTGGATGCGCCCCGTGTAGTAGAGAATCGCCTCCGACGTGGTCGTCTTGCCGGCGTCCACGTGGGCGAAGATACCGATGATGCGGACATTCTTTATGGGAGTTTCTCGCTTTTTGCTCATAAGACCTTCCTATGGTATCTTCTCGAAAAGTAGGTCGGATTTGCTATCCGACCGAGGCGGCGGTTAGCAAAACCGCCCTACGCCCCCTCTCGAAAAGGCGGCGGTTAGCAAAACCGCCCTACGCCCCTTCTCGAAAAGTAGGTCGGATTTGCTATCCGACCGAGGCGGCGGTTAGCACAACCGCCCTACGCCCTTCCGGCGCCCCCCAATTACGCATTGCGTATTGCGTATCATGCTGCCACCGGGGTAGGCAGTTCCATTCTCACCCTGAAGAGATCGTACTCCTGCTCCAACTCGCGGCGGAACTGTTTCGTGTACAGCCGGTAGTAGCGCCCCCGGGCGCGCAACAGTTCGGCGTGGGTGCCCATCTCCGCGATGCGCCCACCCTCGATGACCAGGATGCGGTCGGCTCGCTTGATCGTCGAGAGACGGTGGGCAATGATGAAACTGGTGCGATCTCGCATCAGCGCCTCCATCCCCTTCTGGATCAAGGCCTCGGTGAGCGTGTCCACCGAACTGGTCGCCTCGTCCATAATGAAGATCTCCGGCTGCGCCAGGATCGCCCGCGCCAGGCTGACCAACTGCTTCTGCCCGACCGAGAGCAGCACGCCGCCCTCGCCCACCTCTTCGTCATACCCCTTTTCCAGCGTGACGATGAAGTCGTGGGCGCCGGCCAGTTTGGCCGCCTCGACGACCTCCTCGTCCGTGGCGTCCAGCCGCCCGTAGCGGATGTTCTCGCGGATGGTGCCGGAGAAGAGGTGCGGCGTCTGCAGCACCACCCCAATCCGCGATTGGATCGCGCGCAACGATAGTTCAGTGTAATCGCGCCCGCCGATGCGGATAACGCCTCGCTTCGGCTCGTAGAAGCGGCACACCAGGTTGACGATGGTGGACTTGCCCCCGCCCGTCGGCCCGACCAGCGCGATGGTCTCACCCCGCTTCACTTTCAGTGTGAAATCACGTAGCACTGGGTTGCCCTCCTCGTACCAGAAGTCCACGTGGTCGAACTCGATGTCGCCCTGGATGGTGCCCGGGTCAATCGCGCCGGGCCGGTCGGTCACCTCCGGCACCGCATCAATGAGCGAGAAGACACGCTCGGCCGAGGCGATGGTGTGCTGCATCTCGGCGTAGACCCGGGCCAGGTCCTGAACCGGCCAGAGCATGAAGGTGACGTACCCGACGAACGCCTGGATGCCGCCGATGGTCAGCCCGCCCACCTGAGCCTGCAGACCACCGTACCAGACGATGCTGCCCAGCGCCAGCGCGCTGATCAACTGCACCGTCGGCAGGAACAGCGCCGACAGGTACGCCGCCCGGAAGGAGGCGTTGTACATCTCATCCGTGAGTTGGCCGAACTCGCGCAGGTTCTCCTCTTCCCGGCATAGCGCCTTGACCACGCGCACGCCTTGAATATTCTCGTTGTAGGCGCCGGTGATTCTGGAATTGAGTTTGCGCACCTTCCGGTACTCCCCGATGATCTTCTTCCTGAACTGCGCCGCCACGATCACCAGCACAGGGATGATGGCGAACACGATCAAAGCCAGCCGCCAGTTGATGATCAGCATAAAGCAGACCGCTGTGACGATATTCAGCGCGCCCCAGGTGACGTCCAGCAGCCCCCAGGTCACCAACTCGGCCATACGTCTCGAATCGGAGGTGACGCGCGACATAATCCAGCCCACCGGCGTCCGATCGAAGTAGGAGAAAGACAACTCCTGCAGATGATCGAACATCTTCTTCCGCAAATCGTACCGGATGCGCTCCCCCAGGATGCCGGTCAGGTAGATAAAGGCAAAGACCGCCATAGCCGACGCCACCATCAACAAACCGTAGACGGTGACGATCTGCGTGAGCGCCGCCCTGTCACCCGCCAGGATGCCTTCGTCCACGATGCGCTTGCCGAGGAAGGTGAAGTACGAGTCCAGACCAGACACAAAGGCGATGGCTACCAGAAAGCCGACCAGCCACGGCCAATGAGGCTTGGCCTGCGACAAAATGCGGAGGACCGTCCTGCCATTGAATTGAGTGGTAAATTCCTCTTCTTCAAACTCAAAGTGCGACATAGGCGATCTCCTCTTCCTCCAAGACTTCGCAAGTCTGACCGATCTCCCTCTCTAACGTGTCCTCAATGCGGGCTTGCATGTCGTAAATCCGGCGATAGATGCCCTCCTGGGCCATCAGTTCCTCGTGCGTGCCCCGTTGCACGATCCGTCCCTGATCGAGCACCAGGATCAGGTCGGCGTTCATCACGCTCTGAATGCGGTGGGCGATGATGAAGGTCGTGCGACCTTCCATCAGCCGCTCCAGGGCTTCGCGGATCAGCCCCTCGGTTTCCGTGTCCACCGACGACGTGGCGTCGTCCAGAATGAGGATGCGCGGGTCTTTGAGCAATGTGCGGGCGATGGCGACGCGCTGCTTCTGCCCGCCGGAGAGCGTGACCCCTTTCTCGCCGACCAGCGTGTCGTAGCCATCCGGGAACGACATAATCACGTCGTGGATGGCTGCGGCCCGGGCGGCGGCCTCGACCTCCTCATCGGAGACCTCCCGCCCGACCCCGTAGGTGATGTTCTCGCGCACCGTGCGGGAGAAGAGGAACGGTTCCTGCTCGACGATGCCGATCTGCCGACGCAGGAAGTGGCGCGGATATTCCTTCAACTCCACCCCGTCGAGCGTCAGGCTGCCACCGGTGTACTCGTAGAAGCGGGGCAGGAGATTGACCAGACTGGTCTTGCCCGAGCCGGTCGAGCCAAGCAAGGCCACGACCTGCCCCGGCTTACATCGAAAACTGATGTCTTTCAGCACCGGACCGCCGTCGTCGTACCCGAAACAGACGTCGCGAAATACGATCTCCCCCCGCACGTCGCCGGACGGCACGTAAGAACCTTCGTCCAGAGGCTCGCGCTCCTCCTTGATAACCTTGACCACCCGCTCGTAGGAGACCAGCCCGGTGGATGCCTGTACGATCAACCGGCCCAGGTTGCGCATCGGCCAGATGATCCACACGACCAACCCGGCGTAGGCCAGGTAGGTGCCCACCGTAATCGTACCGTCGAGGGCCATCAGCGCCCCGGCAAAGAAGCCACCCAGCATCTGAGCACCACACAGGATGTCCGAGACCGGCCAGAACAGCGAGTGCATCATCAGCAGCCGCCGTCCGCGCAGGAACTGCTCCCAGTTATCCTGCTCGAACTTATCGCACTCGTAGGACTGGCGGGCAAAGGCCTTGACCACCCGCACGCCGGTCAGGTTCTCCTGCAAGGTCGTGGAGAGTTTGGCCTCCTGCTCCTGGAAAGCCTCATACGCCTTTGAGACCTTCCTGAAGAAGAAGACCGACATCAGCACAATCAGCGGCACGACCAGGATCGAGAGCAGCGCCAGCCGCACATTCAGATTCAGCAGCGTCACAAAGTTGATCACGAAGAGCAAGACGATGCGCCCTGCACTGATGGCCTGGTCGGCGAAGAAGCGGCGGATGGCATCAACGTCTGAGGTGGCGCGTTGGATCAGTTCGCCGGTCTGCGTCTGGTCGTGGTAAGTAAACGACAGCCGCTGGATGTGGTCATACAGGTAGTTGCGCAACCGCCGGGTGACCCCCTCCGCCGTCCGGGCAGCCCACCGCCCGCTGAGGAAAGAGAACACGCCCTGAACCAACGCCAGGCCTATGAAGCCCAGCGCGATGAGTGGCAAGGTAGTGGCAAGATCCTCCCGGCCCAGGACGTCGTCCACGAAGTAACGCAGCAGGAGGTAGTTGCCCGTCCTGAGCAGGGCGGCGATACCCACACCGACGACCGCCCCCAGGTAGGCCAGGCGAAAGCCGGCCATCATGCGCCATAGTCCAACCAGACGGTTGCGCGAGGCCGTACTCCTGAAGTCAAACTCGGAAAGCATTTGCTCTTTGTCTCCTGTTGGAACATCGTGTATAATAAACGCATCCTGAGTGAGGTGATACGATGAAAGTCCAAATCTCCCCACCACCTGCCCCGGTTGCAGCCGAGGTAGATATGACAGTGCGAGTGCGGTTTCAATTCAACGTCACTCCTTTCATCGCACTCCAGACGGTCAATGCCTATCTGTTGATGAACGTCGGGCATATGGTTTCTGCCGACGAGCCGGTCACGATGTTACTTAACGACGGCGCGTTCTGGCAAGTGCCCGTGTTCTGTGCTTATCCAGACCTAGAGCGCCGGGAGTACCTGGGCGACCTCTTGGTTGACGCCGACAGCGGAGCCGTGATGCTCCGGGGTTCATCATTCTCATCCCCCGAGGAGATTGCAGACCGTGCCGAAGAGCGTTACCGTTCACTTACCGCACCGGCAACAGGAGTATGATTACAGTTGCCTGGCGGCCTGTGCACGAATGCTACTGGCCGCACACGGCATTGAGAAATCAGAAGCCCAGTTGCGCCGTCTCCTTAAGACCCGTGCTAGCGTTGGCACCCACCCTGTTAACCTCATCCGGCTTGAACAGTTCGACCTTGCGGTGACCTGGCCCCGAGCCGCTTCGCTTGACGACCTGCGCACCCAGGTCGAGAGCAACAAACCCTGCATTGTGTTCGTCTGGAGCAGTGACCTGCTCTACTGGGAAGAAGTGGACGATATCGGATACCTCCACGCCGTCATCGTGGCGGGATTCTCCGAAACAGGCGTTCTTGTCCACGACCCGGCTCTTCCTGATGGCCCCACCGAAGTCCCCGTCTCTGATTTCCTGCGTGCCTGGAAACGCTCGGGACACCTGGTCGCGGTTGTTGAGAAAGCGACTTGAGTGACCAGCGTCTCACTTCCCGTCTGCTTCACCTACAGATACAGAATGCCCTAACAACGCCTCCAACTCCGCCAGCGATGTGGCCGGGTCAACGAACTGCACCGTGTGGATGCCCAACTCGCGGGCGGAGTCCACATTGCGCAGACCGTCGTCTAGGAAGACCGCCTGCTGCGGCGCGACGCCCAGTTGCTCTAGCGTCAGGTGGAAGATGGCCGGGTCGGGTTTGCGCAGGCCCACGTAGGCGGAGTTGACGTAGACGTCGAACTCGGTGTGCACGTCGAGCCCGAATCGTTCGCGGATCATATCGTCCTGGCCGGGAAAGGCGTTGGTCAGCAACGCGACCTTGTAGCGGCCTCGCAGGGCACGGGCGGCGGCGACCACCTCCGGGTTGAACCGATCGCCGGTGTAGAACTCCCCCACGAAGTGACGTGCCGCCTCCGCGTC